>NZ_LPVS01000017.1:0-106560 GCF_014843905.1 Mesorhizobium silamurunense
AACTCGCCATTCGAGGACTTGAGTCTGCAGTTTCTGACACGACCGCGGTCGCTGGAATCGAAATATGCGGAGCAACTTTCTTCTCAGCAGCGACTCGAGCTTCGACGTAAGCGGAATTTACGAGCTTAATGAATTGAGGAGAAGCCTTGCGCGGCATTCCCTCGATGTTGTCATTTCGGATCGTTATAACGCCGAAGCTCTGTACGAGGCGCGAAGTGTTTGGATAGACGCCTACAATAAACTCGTCCTGCCCCTCGATCGCATTGAAGATTTCGCTGAGATCTTCTACTTCAATGCCCTTGCGTGGAATCTCATGCACGTATTGGTTGGAATTCATTTGAGGCAGATCTTGTCGACGCCGGCTGATGACGTCGCGGATGCGAAAAACGCTACCTGTTGAATCGTCGATAAAAAAGCTTCGCCACTTCGCTTCTAGTGCGGTAGCCGACGGAAGATCATCCTTTGCCGACGAAACCAGCCCATTGGCCGTTGGATGAAACACAACGCTCTTGGCGTCTGTCCGAATCTCTACCCAGCCGGCCCTCATTAGACGCGTCAACGCTTCGACCACCACTCGCCGAGGAAGGTGAGACTGTTTAGCAAGCTCACCTGCTGATCGTGGAGAATTGCAAACAGCCTGAAGGAGAAGATGCTCAACGACGCTCCACCGTCTTCCGCGCTCGATTTTAAATCGGCGCTTCCCTCGAAGTACGGGGAACACGATGTGAATAGTCAATGCGGTGGATGGCTCAGACTTTTGCAACTTCGATCACCTCGACTTCACCACGGGCCGATCCCTCAAAAATTGATTCGTAGAAGCTCTTGAAGAATCGCATCTCCTCCGACACCGTCGTCGAGCTGTCGATGACGTATCTATAGAATTGTAAGCTTCCAACGATTATGAGTTTCCACCGGGCTCGACTGAGCAGCACGTTCATGCGCTCACTTTTGGTGAGAAATCCGAGAGCCTTCAGGGGATTGGTATGCGTGTTGTTGCGGACCAGCGATATCACAACACAGTCCGCCTCACCCCCTTGGAATGAGTCAACAGTCCCGCAATACTCATCGTCCGCAATCGCCGGCTTGAAGCGCTTGATGCTTGCCAGATCGTCCGGAGCGCTCTCTCCCAGCATTTTTCGGAGCAGTTTCACTTGCTCTCTATATGGCGACAGCACCGCAAGTGACGGCCGCGCATCAGGGATCCCGGGCCGTAGGAGGCCCAACACACGCATCGCGGCCTTTGCCTCATCCAGGTTGCACCAGACCGGTCGAGTCTCAGCAAAATTCGTTCCAGCAGGAGCGGTGCGGGAGTAGGGCATATTGATGAAGGTGACAGGCTTACCTTGCATGACATTCCCCTCGAACCGAACCGCAGGGGTCCTCTCGAACTTTGCCGCTGCCGCGGGAAAAGTCGTCAGGCTGTCTTCATAGAAGCATTTCGAGACTATACGAGCGATCGCTGGATGCATGCGATGCTGTTCATTCAGTCGCCGGGCGATTGGTCTCAGCGTTGGGCGCTCAGCTATTCTCCTGAAGTCTCGTTCGACGAACGAGCCAAACAAGGTCAGAAACGCCAGCGCGTCCGCGCACGCCCGCCCGAGGCTATCAACCCCACCTTCAATTTCCTCTATGACGTCATCCAGAAGTGCGTCTCGCATATAACGCGAGATTAAATTAGAGGATGCGGCAACGGCCTTTTGAACATCAGAAGGCACCCTGAGGAGCTTTGAGATCCTGTCCGTATCGAAAGGCGGCAACTGCTTGTGATCGCCGATCATCAGCCGCCGATATGATAGCAAGAGCGGGGAAATCAGCTCGGTTCCGGTCGCCTTCCCGGCCTCTTCCACGATTGTCCAGTCGAAATAGCCGCGCTCTTCGATCAGTGTCTCGACGGCGCCGGAATTGGTGGTCGCGAATACAAGGTTTGCCGACCTGAGAATCATACTCTCAAGCGCACGACGGTCGGATGATGTCCTAGCTCTTCGGCGTTGACGGGTTTCTGAACTTAGCCGACCATTGGTCATTTCCCCGACGAGCGAGCGGACACGCTCCTGAACGGAGGAGGATCCCTCCGCAAGCAAAGTGCTTCCAGATAGATCGGAAATAAGCTTGTCGGCCTGCGCGTCTATTTCTACATCGCCCTTTGTCCTTGTTCCGTCCTGCGACCGAGCTCTAACGATCAACGGTCCGTCATCATCACCCTTGAACAACCCGTGAACCTCTTCCAGCAGGTGATCGATAGCGGAATTGCTTTGCGCAGAAAGAAGCAGCCGACTAGTAGGGTCTTCTCCAAATCGACGCCGAACTATTTCAGCGGTCAGAAAAGTTTTGCCAACGCCTGGCGGCCCTTGCAGCAAAAACATTGGAATCGTCGCCAGAATCTCTATCAACGCCTTCTGTTTCGAATCATCCAGCTCTTTGAACTCGACACTCGTCGTGTCCAGCGGATCTTGGCTGTTCTCGATCCTACCGCGAGGATCAGCCAACATCTCCAGAAGTTCCTTGTGTCGAAACAAGGCTGATAGCGCTTTGAGCCGACGCTTCAGTTGGACGATCGTCCCGGCAGTGGCAGATGGCGTGAGAAAAGCTCGCCCGGACACTTGCGGAGCCTGGAACCCTTCCAATGAGAACCACCCACCGGTTTCTTGGGAGGGCAGTTCGGCGATCCGCCAGTTCGTCGATCCTGTTCTTTCCCCAAGCTCGCCAGCCTCAAGCAATGCCCAGGCGCCTTC
The DNA here is from genome assembly GCF_014843905.1 of Mesorhizobium silamurunense. Lineage (NCBI taxonomy): Bacteria > Pseudomonadati > Pseudomonadota > Alphaproteobacteria > Hyphomicrobiales > Phyllobacteriaceae > Mesorhizobium > Mesorhizobium silamurunense. The sequence goes on from NZ_LPVS01000017.1 coordinate 2,733, forward strand.
TTCCTTGAATTCATCCGATTCAAACATTCGCTTCAGTCGAATGGCCGGTGGCTCCAAGTTGAGTGCCTCGGAGAGCTGGAGCCGCTCTTCGTCCAGAATGTCCGACACAGAGATTCTATAAACCTCTCCGCCAGCCTCTGATGCTTTTGGCGGAAGTACCATCACAGGGAATATGTCGGCAGCAGCGTAGGCGAGCTCAAGCAGAAACAGCAGGCACATCGCCTGGTGGACCTGCTCCATCGGGGATTTGGAAGTCGCGATTTGTTGACCACGACGGATTAGGCTCTCCCAAGAGGAGACCTTGCCCCGCATGGTCGGGAAGAGTTTAGCGGCCTCTCGCCACTCCGAGAAATCAATCTGGGTTTGCGACAACTCGAGCGAAGTTTCAAGAAGCCACGAAAGAGGCGGCTCCGTTTCGGCGTCGTCGCAGGTTGCGAAGTCCCAAGTCTCGTCGTCAGAACCGGGCGTGCGATACGGGCGTAGCCGGTAGTTAAGATGCTGGCCGCAAAGGTAGTATGTTAGGACATCGCTAACTTCACTCTTACACGCTATGAAGCTGGTATTCTCGCTGATGTCATTGAAGACGAAGTCGATTTGTTCCGCGAATTCGGTCGTCTCAATCCGGAATTCACTCGCGGCACGGATTTTCCTTGTAAGCTTCGATGTTTCTCCGAGTCTGAGAGCAATATGAAATTTCGTATCTTTCCCTGCGGCCTCAGATCCATAATAGTTTATTATCTCTTCCACTTGTCCAAGAAGCTGTTCTCCATCCAACCTGTCGATGTGCAGTAATCCCAGCATTGTACGCAAGAGCCGGATTTCAGAGGCAGACGCATGGTCCACCACTGAGGACGGGACCATGTTCATGTCAGCGAGCCGTTCGGCTGGGATATCCAAGGTCTGCGCGATCACCAGCGCGAGGTCGTACCAGTCTCCGGCAAAAGACGACGCTGGCCGCCGACGAGGTGCTTCCCGCACGCCCTTCTTGCTGGTTGTCGTTGCGGCGATGCGCATTGACCATTCGAATCCGGTCAGTCGGAAGTCTGGCTCCGTAGTGAAATTCGAGATGATGGACCAGGGATCGACGTTCCTGTGGATCGCGCCCTGCGAATGCAGCAAGTCCAGTCCTCGGATAAGGCGACGAAAGTTTTGCCAAAGCGCCGCGCGCGCCTGCGGCATCCTGCTTGTCGCAAGTAGCTTCGGTAAGTTTTTCCGTTGGGTCGCCACTGCAAGAGGGATACCTTCGCCGGCATCCAGCACCAGATAGAAGCCGGAGCTATCCCTTCCATTTGCGATCATCCGCACGATCAAGTCGTTTGCCTCAGGCAGCGCACCCAGAGTGTGGAGTTGGCGGATTTCGCTTCTCCAAATTTCCTCGAGATCGCGCTCAATCCGGGTGGTTTGTGCCGGCCAGTATTTCACCAGGATGCTGCGCCCATCTTCATCAGTGCCGGGCCAAATTCCTGGTCGGCCTGTCAATGTATCTGGGGCGAGAAGGATATCCTCCGCCATGCGATAGCCGCTGAGGAAATTGGGTTTCTTGCTGCGCTTGGTGGCGTTCATAAGTCTCTTCTTCATCTCAAACATAGGTACAGTGCCACAAACAAAAGCTGACTAAATGCGCTCAGCCAGATTCTCCCCAACATAGTTGTGACGCAAGCTGGCAAGGTGGAGGAACGCTCGGGTCAAATGGCCCTGGCCAGCTTGACGAACGGGATGAAAGAAGACGGAGAAAGGTCCAAAGTAATTGCTGGCGCCAGCCTCGCCGAGGAGCTGAACCGGTCGAAACCGCCGCGTTACATCGACTCGGCAGTCCTGAACACAACGATATCGGTGCCCTTTTGGTCAACTAGGCTTCGGTGCTGCAATGCCCGCAAGTCAATATTGAGGACGGTTGGACGCCGTCCATCGACCACCATGCGGATTATCTGAGAGACCATCACTGCCGCCGCCGTCACACCGACGAATGGTGCACCGACCGCCACCTCAGCCAGGCGGGTCAAACCACATTCGTCGAGGTGTCCACGCTTCTGGAGATCCAAATAGGCGGGGGGTCTCTCGACGAGAGCCACTCCCTGAATGTTGCTGCCATCGGCCCACACCTCAGCCGCTGTAACAGGCGCTGGGAAGCTATGGGTTCGAATGAGGCGGAAGTCCTCGACCCCGCTGCCAAGGCCGGCCTCGAAGATTGTGGTGAAGCCTGCACCTTCCAGAAAGGAGCGGGCCTGCGGATTGTCGACACCACAGAGCGCCAACAGTGGCTCGTCATTTCCCACGCGCAGATCCCTGGCGAATCGACGCTCCACAAGTCTTGTCTGGAAGCCACGTCGTTCAGCCCAATTGGCGCAGATACGCGTCTTGAGCTGACCCTCGGCGCCGGGAAAGGTTAGCACTGAAGTACTTTCGGTCGAACCACCCGCCTCGTCCACATCCTGCAGGAAAAGTCGCACCTTAGACGCGTCCGCAAAGGGAAGCATGCCTATTGTCCAGAGGAATGCCTGCCCTTGATGCCCGAGGCCGATTAGCCAAAAATCGGATGGGAGCTTGGCCGGCGGCGGACCGCCGGCCCCCGCCGACCTCCAGTCCGCCGATGCGGACTGTTCCCACAACGACATCCCGACAGGACGATAGCCGGCTATTGCCTCGCCATCGAAGTGAGCAAACAGCTCGGCTACCGCCAAAGCCCCGGCAAGCACGCCTGACGGTGCGAACTCAACGGTTTCCGGCAGAGCGGCTGTGCCGAGCGGCACGACTGCCCCGCGCCAGCCGTCGAATGTGGTCCTGACTGCGAAGCCGCCACAATCGATCCCGGACGGTGTGCCGATGCTGACCAGCGGCACCCCGTCAGGGATATCGTCCACAATTGTGCCCATGAGGGCAACCACCGCGTCAGCAAGCGTGGCGCCAGCCGCTACCGGCAAAGTCAGGGACGCATGAAGCGCGCCCGATACTGTCACGCCGCCGAGGAAAGTTCGGCGTCCACAGTTGAGAGCCGTTAGCAGCGCGGCCTGATGAGTCGGGCTCGAGGCAGCCGCCTCCCCTATGAAGAGGTGCATGCGGAAGCTCTTCAACCGGTCCAGAGCCTCTTCAACGGTAGAAGCAGAGGCGCGATCAATATAAAGCTTGGCAGAGCGGTTCAATCCACCGATCACATTATCAGCCATGAGCCTTGCCTCCGATCATCAGCGTGGGGCGATAGAGTGAGGGACGAGGCCGCTCCCATCGAAAACCGCCAAGATAGCGGTAAAGGCCTATTTCCTTCAGGATAACCGGCTCGGCGGCGAAGTGCGGCAGGATCAACGCTACATGGCCAGGTTCGGCAATCATTGGATGGGTTCGGTCGGAATCACTCTGGCCAGCCCCGCCTGGGTGGGTGTGAACATCCGCGACGACGATCAAGTTGCGTTCGCGGCAGATACGCCAGAGTTCGGCCATACGGCCACCATCAATTTCGATGATGCCGGTGTCGAATGCTGCCGGATCGACCTCGTCATAGAAGACGATCGAGGTGACCCGGCGGGTCTTCCCTTTCGATCCCAGCAGGAAAGCCCCGCTTTCGCGGTGGCCGCGCCCGCGAACGCGCAGACCATGAAGCAAGTCGCGCCAGACTTCGGTCGGAATCGAAAGATCAGGCAGCCAACCTAACAGGCGGCTGATAAGCGAAAGAGGCGAGAAGCTCATGAAGAATCTCCACATAGTGAATGATGCCGCGGGCGGGTGGCCACTGAAGCTCGGGAAGCTGCGTCAGCCAGTGGTCGTGGCCCGGGAGTGCCAGACGGTCGCAGGGCAAGTAGAGCGCCCCGGAGTTCCAGCCGGGGTTGAAGACCGCGGCGAACCGTCCCGATCCTTTCGGCCACTTGTCGCCGGAAAGAGGAACGCCCGTCTCGATGTCGCAAGGCCGGCCGTTCGGAAGTTGGGCGGGGTATCCGTCCAGCAGGAATTTGAAGCCCCACTCCGTCCCATCTCGCGCCGAGATGGCGATGTCTGCGGTCGGCCAGTTGATGCGGAGAAGGCGCCACTTCCCTTTCGCCTGACCTATCTCGAAGTCCGAGCGTTCCACATGCGTGCGGAACGCTCGCTCGTCTGCGCCCATCAGCGCCTGCATCAGCCCTGCACCAGCTTCTTGCGCACCAGATCGAAGACCACCGCACAATTCTTGGAAGTCAGGCTGCCAAGATGTGTGCTGAGCGGCGGCTGGGTAGCTGTCCCGTGGAGCTGCAGCACGTGCTCCTCGGCCTCCTCACGACCGAGGCCAGCCCGCTCGATCGCCCAGCGAGTGATCTTGGCGATTGTGGACGACGGGGCGAAGTGGCGCTCGAACGTGTTCGGCCCGTAGTGGACCGACACGTGCACCTGACGGCAGCGATTGGCGTGGAAGATCGGGTTCTCATGGCCATGGAGTGGGTGATTGTGCTCCAGCGGCTCATCGCCGTCCTCTTTGAAGATCAGGAGTTCGGCCACATCAATGCCGCGTTCCTTCTCGAGGAAATGGAGGAGGTCGGCCACCACGGGGCTCTTGCCCAGTTCGATGCGGTCGACGGCTTCCGCCTCGACCGCCAGAAAGATAATGCTCTTCATTTTGATTTCAGGTCCCAATGGGGTCGGCGGGATGCCGCCCTCTAAGCATGGGATCGGGCGAACAACGCGAATGCGGAAAAGGTTCGGAGAAGTTTCTTCAGGCCCGCCATCGAGGCATGCGTGCGACCGGTGCTCTTATCTTCAACAGGGCGCCGCGCAGATGAAGAGAAAGGCGCAGCGCGGGCAGCGGAAATCGCTCGCGACAGGTTGATATGAGCCGCTGCGGATGCTGGTGATCGCGGTGGCGCAGTCGGCCATTCGAGCATTGAACTTGCGCTCGGTCTGATTGATGGCGAGCTCTTCGCCGGTCAAGAGGTAGTGGTTCTCGACCCTGGCTGCGGAGCCGAACGTCTCCTCCACGGCTTTCAGCAGCATCGTCGCCGAGAGCTTGTCAGAGTCGCCGCTTCTCTTGCGACCGGATCGAATGGTCCGGACGACGTCCTCGTCGCCTCTGCGCAGAATCCGGTCCGCACTCAAGCTGATCACCTCACCGCCTACCATTGTGGAAAGCTGCCCAGCCCGCATAGCAGCTCCGGCGGCAGAGCCGTGCAGCCGGTCGAGCATTGCGTGGGTAAGTCGCCGATAAGCCTGCCCGAACGGATGTTCCTCAAGTTCGGTCGCTGCCCAAGCCTCCTCGAACAGGGCGGCCGCCTGCGCGCGATCGTATTCGACGCCTGGATCAAGGCTCCGCACATAGGCGAGAACGCGTTGAACGCAGCCATGGGCGTCAAGATAGGCTCCGCCGCGGGCGAGACCTGAAAGCTCAAGCACGCGCTCATAAAAGAAGCGGCGCGGGCAGTCCGTATAACCCTCGATGTCGCGGGCCGTGAGTTCAGCAGGCGGGGGCGGCAACAAGATCGGCGGAAATGCTGCAGGTGGTCTCGTTCGCACTACCCCCGGAATCGAATGGCCTGCAGACGCAGGCACCCGGCTGAGGAAACCGGACGGGTTGGAGTTCTTGGCGCCGCGACTGCGCGGGCGATAGAGCCTGAGGTATGACTTCGCGCGAGACATAGCGACGAAGAAGATGCATTCCTCCTCGGCCTCATGGGCGTTTTCGTCCTCCTCTCCCAACATTCCCGCCGGGGGCGGACAAGCGGGCGAGCGGTTAGGTGCGGGAACCGCGCCGGCATAAAGGCCGGGCAAATGCACTGCGTCGAATTCGAGACCCTTGGACGCGTGGATGGTCATGAGCCGTACGCCGCCCAAGTCTTCAAGCTCCGGCGGCAGGTGCCTGAGATCGCGCTCATCGGCAAGAAGGATCAGATGTCTTACCCGATCGAGCGCACGCCTTATCGGAGTTCCTGAGCCATGCAGCGGCATTACTCGAAGCGCATCCAGGAGTTGGCGGACAGCAACCCTACGCAAATTGTCGGAGGGCGACGAACCGACAAGCATCGTACGGACATAGCCACTTGCATCGAAGAGATAGCGGCTCAACGCCAGCCAGGGCGTCGTGCCTCGGTCGGTGCCCTTCAAATCGCGTCCGAGAAGCAGCAGGCCGTCGCGCCCCTGCTGCGATAGCTCGGGAATCGACGCCACCTGGGACAGAAGGTCAACGACACGCGTTTCGGTGGTGCGCGCCTTGGCAAAGACCGCAAGGACGTCTTCAAGCGGCACGCGGTATTCGGGGAAGCCGGCGACGCGAACCAGGCCGGTGCCCGCTCTGTCCACGACGAGCGACAGCAGGGAGAGCAGGTCCTTCACCTCCGCCCGATCGAACAGCGGTCCAAGATAGAGCACTGGCACGCCGCGGGCCTCGAGCTCCTCGGCAAAGCGAGCGAGCGAGCCGTTGCTGCGGGCGAGGATAGTCTGGCAACGAAGCGGGACACCCGCAGCCTGCAGCTCTCTTATTGAGCCTGCCAGCACATCCATCTCGGCGGCAGGATCCGAGCAAGCGAACACCGCGGGAGGTTCGCCGCCGCTTCCTCTTGCAGCGCGTAGCCGCGCCGATCCGGCGAACCGGCTTACGCTCATTGTGCCGCCAAAGGTCGAATAGGCTTCGACGATCTCGTGGGTGGACCGATAGTTCTCCTCGAGCCCATCTTCCTCCCCGGTCGCATAGTCCCGCCTGAACCGTGCGACGTTCGCAGCAGATGCCCCCCGGAAGCGATAGATCGACTGGCGCGCATCGCCGACGACCCAGAGATTGCTGCCGTCGCCCGCGATTTCGCGCACAAGCATCGCGCTCGCGCGGTTCACGTCCTGGTACTCATCGACATGGACCTGGGTAAAGCGGCTGCGCATGAGATCGCGAAAATCGCGGTCCTCGCGCATCATCAGGGTGGGACGCATGATCAGGTCGCCGTAGTCGAGTGCGCCCTCCTTGCTGAGCTGATGCTGATAATGCTGGTAGACGACCGCGACTTCGCGCGCCTTTTCCGCTGCGTCGACGTCCTCATCGGTGACTGCGGCTCGTAGCATTTCCTCGGCGGCCCGCAGATATCTGTCTGGCCCCCACAGCTCATCTTTGGCACGCGAGATCGCGCGCAGGATGTCGCGAAGCGCAAGGGCCGGCTCATATAGGTTGAGATAGTGTCGGAGATCGAGCGCCGGAAGTGCTTCTTCCAGCATGGCCACGCTCTCGCTCGCATCGATAATCTTAGGATCGTCGCGGAGACCAAACAGCTTGTGGTGCTTTCGGAGCGTGTCCAACCCGAACGCATGGAAGGTGCCGGTCCAGATGTTGACCGCACTTGTACCCACTTCGTTCTGGACGCGCTCGGAAAGCTCGAGGGCCGCTTTGTTCGAGAAGGTGAGCGCCAGGATCTTCTCGGCCGGAACCCCGTCCTTCAGAAGGGACACGATACGCGCTGCCAGCGTTTTGGTCTTGCCGGTCCCTGGACCGGCTCGCACAAGAAACGCCGTCCCGCGATGGTCGACCGCCCGCTGCTGCGAGCCATTGCATGGCTGGGGAACCGCAGCCGCTCGGGCTGGCTCAGGCTGAAGCTCAGGCAGCAGGACCCCATCGGCAAGCTGCTGCAGTGTCGTCTCGTAGCGGACCTTGAGTTCGGTTGAAATGCGCGTAGCGTTGTGCCCCGCCTCGAAGAGACGGCGCGCTACTGACCGTGGCAGGACGAGTTCGCGGCCGAAGCTGTTCGCCTGCGCCTCGCGTCGTTCCTTGATGCCGTAGGTCTCGATGCGCTGGTTTGGGTCGCCGTTCGACTGAGACCGCAGATAGTAGCCGCGCTCCACGCCTTGATGCACTAGGTAATGGCCAATCTCATGGGCGATGACCTCGGCGAGCATGTCATCGGCAAGATCATCGCGAACGAGTATCTGTCGGAAGTCACGGTCCAGAAGGCCGTAGGCGCCTTCGAGTTCACGATAGTCAGGCGCATGCGGCCTCACCTCCAGGCCGAGATGCTTTACAGCGCCTCGCACGACCTCCATTGCCGAAAGAGACTCGGCGAGACCCGCGTCCTCCCTGAGCGCACGAGCTTGAGCACGAATAAGAGCGAACAGATCCACTCAGGCTCCTAAGTGCGCAAGCCAGAACTGCTTGTCCTCGGAGCTAAGACTCGAACCGCGGACCACGTCGGCAAAGCTCACCTTTGCTGGAGAACTCTTGCCCCTCGGAGCGAAGAAGTCTCCACTCCCCGCGGCCGCCAAGGCAGGTGAGGAGAGGTAGTTCCAAACTTGAGCCGGTCGCATATTCGTCGCGTCGGCGAGTGACGAGATGAGCTTACCTGGTATCGTTGATTCATCGACAAAGCCCCTCACCAGCTGACGCAGGATCGGCATGTCAATACGGCAGTCATTCGCTATGGTCTTCAAACTCTCGTGTGGGATGCTGGCGAACGGATTCACCGCATCGCCCTTCGCCACTTCCCAGAAACGCTCCAGCACCGCGGCATGGCCGGAAACCGTGCGTGTAACGGTAAGCATTTCGTCCGTCAGATCGCTGCCGTCTGACGCGAACCATTCGGCTGCGAATGCGAGTATTTCAGAATGGAAATCCGAATTTTCGTCCGCGATTTCGCGCACGCGATCTGCGCTCGCGCCGCGCTCGAGTTCCTCGTGCAAAATAGCGAGGATGTAGTCGAGCGCCAATGTTGCATTTTGATCCTTGTTCACGGCTTCACTCTTTCCCGTGCGCCCATTGTGCGCGCGTCCTTCGCTTCCCCGAGCGCCTTTCGGCGCGCGCTCGTGATCAGGTACCGAACATTCCGATCCGTGCAGTTCATCCGCTCTCCTGCCTCCTTCTCCGTGAGCCCGAGCTGGTGGACATAGTAGACGGCCAGACGCTCGTTCTCGGAAAGCCGGTCCCATATGTCAGCAAGCATCGATCTTGCTTCGGCCAGGGGCATCGCGCCACGCCCGATTCGACCGAAGGCATCTGCGGCTTCCTCCCCGGTTTGGTCCGAGCCGAATTCGACTAGATCCTCACGGGAGATCTCGGTTTTGGTGCGCATGCGCACCTGAGACATCGCGGTTAGATAAAGTCGCTCGGCACCCGTCTTGAAACTCATCTCGAAGATATCGAGACGATCCGCCGCGATGAGCTCCAAGACTTTATCCTTGACGATTTCATCGATGCGCTCGCGGTTCAGTTCTGACAAATTTCTCGTCATGCGCTCGCCCGATCGCTGAATCCGCGAGAAGAAGGCCACAACCAGCGAGTCGTACGCCGGAGTTGGCCGGTTCGGGCAAAAATTCCGCAGCAGATAAACGAGAGTCTGAGGCTTCAGATGGCCTTGGGCTGCGAGAGCGAACGCCTTCGGCAGCGGCCATTCGAGAACTGCCTTGAGCTCCTCCTCGACCTCTTTGGGCCGGACGTACGGCTCCCCCTTGATGTTTACTCCGGCGAGCGACTTCACCGCGCGCCCTCCTGCCATTCGTGTCATCGTGCCCCACTGATCGGTCGAACTGGATCAAAACGGAAAGGAAAATTGAGACCTACGACATAATCGAGTCGATCAAGGATTTTCCGCCATAATCATCGATGTTTTCGCCGCTTTGCTGCACGAACAGCCCCTTGAGCGAACGGCAGCTGCAAACAACCAATCGTGTTCGGACGGGAACACCCGTTCGCCTAGCTCTATTAAGTCCGAATCAGTTAAAGGTCCTGGCTAGACGCGAACCATACAATGCGCTGCCGCCGCGACATTTACGAAACGCTAGGACCGCTCCTCTGCCGTCCGATGGTCCAAGAGATACCCTCGCGCTGCACCGTTCCGGAGACCTCCTTACCGATATGTCGATCGAGCATTGGCCTCCACGGTACCAGCGTGAATTCGCGCGACTTCTGGATGACAGCATATTTGCCGCCGGCAAGCTCAACCGAACGACGCAACGTGCCCTGTAGTCGGTTTCCAGTCTGAGCTTCGGTATAGGGCAGATCGAGTTCGTCCGACAGTTGACCGGCAACGCGGGTCAGCTCACGGTGGCGCAGGATCGAAACCATGTTGGCGCGATACACAATCCGATCCTGTTCCTCATGGATGAGGCCTTGCGCGATCAGCCACTGCCGCCGCCGGGCCTGCGCCTCCAGAACCTCTCGCCCGAAGCCGGCGTTGCGCAAAATCTCCGGCGTATCGGAAACCAGCTCTTGGTCGATCCAGGTTGCGCCGTCGAAACCGACCTGCTTTTCCAGCGGCATCGATGAGAGTCTGTCGACGACAACAGGCTGAGCCCTTGCCCGATGACGCTCGTAATCCGACACACGGTCGAGATGATCGGGCGCGATGGCCCAGGTCCCGTCCGGCTCGCGCTCGACGCCACCTGTCGCGCGGCGGATTGCCTCGAGCCGCCGGACGTGCGTTTCAGCAAAGCGTTCGGTGGCGGACGGGTCATCCCGCAGATGGATGTCGATGTTGTAGCGTCCGCCATGCGCGGCGGCGATTTCGGCGACCGTACGGTCGCCTTGCCTGGGTTCAGTGTTCCTCGGCGTGACGCGCACGATGCAGCCATCGGGCATCGCTTCGGTAGTGGCTTCGGCTTTGCCGATGTCGATGTAATGGGTTCTGCCATCCACGGCATCGACGATAAGGTAATGCCGGTCGTTGATCTCGTCAGCCAGTCCGCGCGCAATAACACGGCCGACAACGGGTTGAGCTGGCGCGCCGGATCGATCGTCGACGACATAATCGGCGGCATTGCGCGCAAGCCCCTTGCCGGTCAGTTCGCGATGCATGGTCTTGATGATGTCCCCGCGCTCGCCGATGCGCCGAAGGGTCGCCTCGAGATCATTGTCGAGGTGCCAGTGGCCCGACCGGGCCTCTTCGACCAGACCCAGCCGCTCCAGCTTGCGCAGGCGGCCCTGGTGCAACGTCTGGCGAAACGCATCGCCGCTCGCCGGCGAGACCAGGCTGTCAGCATCGCGCATACGCAGCAGCTGCCGGTCGATGCTGGTGAAGCGTTCCTGCTCCATTTCCTGGCACAGGCGCTGTTCGATCTCGCGGTCGGTGCGGGGGCCGAGGTCGAGGCTGACCAGCTCGGCCGCCCGTTCGCGGAGTCCACTCGCAATGTACTCCCGCGCGATGACGAGATTGTCGCCGCAGTCGTCCTTGCCGCGCACGATGATGTGGGTGTGGGGATGGCCGGTGTTGAAATGGTCGACGGCAGCCCAGTCAAGCTTGGTGCCGAGGTCTTCTTCCATCTGCGCCATCAGGCGCCTCGCGAACGGCTTGAGGTCGTCGTACTCGATGCCGTCTTCGGGCGCGACGATGAAGCGGAACTGATGCCGGTCACCGTCGGCACGATCGATGAAGGCCTTGCCATCGACGTGGTCGCTGTCGGCACCATAGAGCCCGCCAGGCTCGCCTTCGCGGGTGACGCCGTCGCGCTGGAGATAGCGCAGGTGCGCACGCGCCCCGTCAACACCCTTGCCGGCCAGCTTCACAACCCGTGCCTTGACCATCACACGACGCTGACGGAAGGCAGCATATCGGTCGCGTGACTTGAGCAGCGCGGCGGCAGCCCCACCGCGCCCAACCCGGCTTCCCGTGAAACGGCCGCCGCGCTGGGGCCTGCCCCCGGCCCTGTTGATTGCTGCCCGGACCTGACCGGCGAAGCGTTTTCCTGCCTTCGAGCCCCGCGACCCGATTTTGCCAAGCTTCGGCCTGAACTCGTCGTCTGTCACGCCAGCCTCCCGGATAACCATAGAAAGATCAGTCGCGTATGCGCCCCACCCTCCTGGCGCCGCAGGCAGCCTCCTGGGAAAACGATGTGCAGACAAAGACTTCACCGCCTCTTGGAGCCGGTGCCTTTATCTTGCCTTACGCGCCCTGCCCTCCCCGACGCCCCCGCCTGCACATCACCTCTAATCCGGCTTCTTCCGCCCCGTGCCATTCGTCCCGAGCGGCACGAAGAGATCACCGTTGCTTTCACCGGGGCGCACGCCATCATGAAGGAAGAACAACGAGCTTCCGGAGGGAGCGTTTTGTCCTTTTGGAGCGGCCGATTCGTCTTTGAGTTCGTTCATGTCGGCGGCCGAAATCCCCGTTGCCTTCAGCTGTGTGAGGTAGGCAACGGTCTCCTTTGGCAGCGGCTTTCCACGCTTCAAATGGTCTTTGTAGCGCTCCGGTCCGGCGTTATAGGCGGCAAACAGGCCAGGGAATCCGAACCGGTCATACATGGCGCGCAGATAGCCGGTCCCGGCCAGAATATTGTCGCGCGGATCGTGCGGATCCGGTCCCAGACCGTATTCGACACGCATGTCCTGATAGGTGCCAGGCATCACCTGCATGAGGCCCATCGCGCCGGCGCGTGAAGTGATGGGGCGGCTGTCGAGCAGGGTCTTGCCGCTGCTTTCAGCATTCATGACGGCGTAAATCCAGGCTTTGGGAATGCGGAAGCGTCTGCTTGCTTCCGCTACGAACTCCTGCCATCGTTGAAGCTGCGGATCACGGGAGATGACGGCCGGCTCAGCGCCGGTCGAGGCGGAACAGGCGCATGGCGCAATGGCGATCATGCCGAGCATCAGGAGGGTCACTCGGTCCATAGCGGCACGAGCCTCCCGATGATATTTGCGGCCGGCACCGGCCCGAAATAGCGGCTGTCGAAGGATCGGTCCGCGTCGTCGCCGAGCAGGAAAAGCTCGTCGTCAGCGAGCTTGCGGCACCCGTTCCACCATGGCAGCGTACGGCCTTTGGCGTCGGTTGCGAGCCGGTGGGCGACGATCTCGCCGCCGATGATGATGGCGTCGTTGAAGGCGCAGACATGCTCGCTAGGCAGCGCGGCAAGGCGCTTCACCAGCGGCACGTTGCGAGGCAGATAGCCGCGTTCGGCGGCGAGACCGGCAACCGATTTTGGTGGCAAGACGAGCACGAGATCGCCTCGAGCCGGTGCTGCAAACCCGATGCGATAGAGGCCGACGGGCGCGCTCGCCGATGCGTTCCAGACCAGCCAGGGCGATGGCTTGACGACGTCGGCGAAGCCGATCAGACCCAGGCCAAACGCGGCAATGATGATCGTGTTGCGCGCCCGGATGCGCCGCAGGCGGCTGCCGATCAGACGAATGGAAGGGCGCCGGCTCATGAGCGGCCTCCCTCGCCGGCGGCGCTAGGACCGGCGTCGCCATCTTCGGGCGTAGCGTCCTGCGAGCGGCCTTTCGACCAGTCGTCAAGCTCGTCGATGTGGTAGCGGACATAGCGGCCGTGCTTGCGGAATTTCGGGCCGCCGCCCTTGAGCCGCATCTTTTCCAGCGTGCGCTGGGAGAGCCCGATATAGAAGGCGGCTTGGGCTGTGTTGAGAAACGGGCTGCCCTTCTTGGCGCGGGCCGCGCGTTCGTTTTCGTCGTCCATCATGGTCCTCGTTTCGCTTAAGGAGAAGCGAAGGCGAGGATGGGCGAGCGAGATCGTCTCGGGGACGGGCGAAGAGTCGGGGGAGAGTTTTCGCCGCCCCTTGGAGTGGCGAGCTTCGCAGGAGAAACCTGGAAAGTGCCCCGCGCCGATTGCGGCGCGAGGCACGAGTTCGGCCGTTCAGTCGGCCGGATTCCAGATGATGGCGTAGGTGTCGTCATCGTCCTGGCCGGCGGCGCGGCCGAGATTGGCGTAGAGCTTGCGCGGGCCGAACTCCGGGGCGGCGATCGACAGGCTCACATAGTCCTTGCCAGAGGTCTCGCCGGTACGGATCCAGCCGGCACCCACTTCGACCCCTTGCGTCAGCACCCGGAAGTCGGGATGGTTGTCGGCGCTCTTGGCCTGATTGGGCACGATGTCGATGTCGGCGCGGACGCTGAGCGTCTTGAGCTGGCCCTTGTAGCCGCCGTTTTCTTGGCTAGTGACGTAACCGATCGCGGTCATTTGAAGTCTCCTTTTGCTGTCGCCGGGGACCATTCCCCTGCGATGGCGGACCGTGATGGGCGCGTCGGGACCGCCCGAACCCGACAGGGCCACAGCGGCAGCGCAGGACCCGAGCGGGCAGCTTTTTTGAAGCGAAGCGGCGCGAGGAAGCCGCCGCAGGCGGCGGGGAAAAAAGCTGTTGGCGAGGGTTTCGGGCGGGCCGGATCCGCCCATAGGTCAACAAGCCAGCCGCAGGGGATGGTCTTTGAAGAGAGCACGGAGACGGTCGCGCGAACGGGTGACGCGACGAGCAGCAGGCAAGGCAGGGCGACGGCTTGCGCGCTCTGACGCATCCCGGATCGGCATAGTTGCCCATGCGCATGGCGCCTGAGCAAGCATGGCAGCGTGCTGCAGCGCTGCCGAATGGCGTCGAATTGGCGTCGGGTTTCCTCGCGCAATACGCGCTCGAAGACGTCAAATGTGCAGTCGGCACCGCCCGGAAAGGCCCCAAGCGGCGCCGTGCGGAACCGCCTTCAAGCTCGGGTGATGTGTGTCCAAGACCTGACAGCGAACACAAGACATGTCGGGTTCAATACAACCGGCCATCTCGAGCAAATGGCGGTTTTTCGAAGCCTAATCATGCGCTTATTGCGCGATGAGCGCGCTGGCACGGCCTTTGCAAATTGAGATGCGGCAACACTGAGTGAAGGCTGATTGCATGCAGACGCGCGAGACGAGCGATGTTCTCCTTTCCTTGAACCCGTGTGCCCCTCTCTTAGGGGGAAAACAAGCTCGCGCATAAGGTCGCGCAACCTTTGGCAATAGCTTTGGAGAGCAACATGGTATTGCAGATGGAGTCGCCGGCTCCTTCGATTAAAGTCGAGGACTGGCTGCGTGGCGAGCCCCTCGCAAACTTCCAGCCTGGCAAAGTGTACATCGTCGAATTTTGGGCAACTTGGTGCGGACCATGTGTGACGGCGATGCCCCATCTGGTGCAGCTGCAGGAGCAATACAGGGAGAGCGGAGTTGAGATCGTCGGAGTCGCGGCTTCTGAAGACGCTCCAACGGCCGATGAGGCCCGCACCAAGTTGGATGCGTGGTTGACCGAAAAGTGCTCGAATCTGAACTATCGGATCGCGTTCGACCACACTGGCGAAATGAACAAGCTTTGGAGGAAACCCAGCTTTTCTGTCGGGATTCCAGCCTCGTTCGTGGTCGACCGAGACGGCCACATCGCCTTTGTCGGTCATCCGATGCAACTCCATGAGGTTTTGCCGAAAGTGCTTAACGGCAGCTGGCGCGCCAGCGATGAAGCTAAAGCGGCCGATGCGGAGCGAATTGCCAGGCACCAACGCAAAGCGCGCGAACTGACGCTGACCAACCCGATATACGCCAAACTTCGGCCGGCGATGGAGGCCCAGGATTGGACGGCGGCGCTCTCGGCTGTCGAAGAGGGCGTCGCCTTGATGCCCGACAATATCGACTTGCGGGAGACTCAGGCGAATCTACTGCTTCACAAAATGCGCGACATGCAGACCGGCTTGCCGGTTATGCGCCAGTTGGTTCGCGACGCGATCCGCAAAAAGTTCGAGGCCGAGCATTGGACGGCTATGGCCCTGGACCAACTCTTCGATCCCGCGACGGACAACTCGCATCTCCCGCCTGCTGAGCGCTTTGAGATGGGCAAGGAGCTCTCCGAACAGATCCTGGCCCTGAATCCCCCGCAAGGCGACGGCCCCAAGTTCTGGTCTTACCCGGCGGTCGCTCGGTACTATCATGAGAGTGGCAACAAAGATCGCGCGATCGAGTTGGTCGAGCTGGCATTGAAGTCACTGGACGATCCTCAGATCTCGGACGGACTGAAACAGCGCCGTCTACCGGATTTGCTGCAGGCGCTGGCCAATTACAAGGGTGAGAAGGTTTGTTACGGCGCTCTCTGTGCGGCTCCGCAAAACAATTTCCCGAAGGTGCCAAAGCGCGCCCGGACGAGGACAAAACATAAAACCGAGGAGAAAACGTAAAGAGGAGTGATGGTCGGAATGATTACTGGCCAATCCATTTCTCCGGCGTGGCCGCTGCACGCAGGGTCCATGCAGCACCTGCCGTTTGCAGCAGGTTAGAGACTCCAACCTTGCGATGAAACGGCCGCATCGCGGCCAGCTGAAGTGCGGTGCGGAACTTCGTCCGCGTCGACGGCACGCAGAAGGTGGAGAAGGAGAATTTGACTTGAAGATGCACAAGAGGACTTCTTGAATGACCTTCCTTGACGTTTGCACCATAAGTTCGGCGCATCGCTGCCCCCTCTCCACCCTTCGCAAGCATCTCAAAACGACAGTTGTATTAACGGCGGCGCTGCTCGCCGCAGCGTCGGCGCGAAGTGAGGCGCGGCAGTATGTTGATGCTGACGGCAGCATGACCTCCGACCTGGAAGCCGCGCGCGCGAGCTGGCGCAATGACGTCGAATTCAACGGCAACGTCGGGCTCGGAGTCATCAACGCGGATGCCGCCTATGCCTTGGGCTTCACCGGCAAGGATGCGAATATCGGCTTCATCGACCAGCCGGTCTGGGCGGCGCATCCAGAGTTTGCCGGCCGGCTGACCTTTCTCCCCACCTCAGGCACGCGCGTCTATACAGACCCTTACATTCCGGTCGAAGCCGGCGATCCGTTTGTCGCCGACGGCCGGCAGTACATCGACGGCTCGGACACTGTTTCGGCGCACGGGACCCATGTGGCGGGCATCGCCGGCGCCAACAGGGACGGGACCGGCACGATGGGCGTGGCGTTCGACGCCAACCTTTTCGCCGCGAACAGCTACGACCCCGGACCCGAGGATGGTCGAGTGAAGGGCAATGACGGTGCCGTTTATGGCGCGGCCTGGCAGGTGATGATCGATGCCGGCGTCGATATCGTCACCGACAGCTGGGGCATCGGCCTATCGAGTTCGTCGTGGTCCTACGTGCAGGCCTATTCGCAGTTCCAGGAGATCGAGGCGATCCGCGGCACGCCCGATGGCGGCGCCTATGACGGCGCCATCAAGGCGGCACGCAGCGGCATCGTCGTCGAATTCTCGGCCGGCAACGACGGCGGGCGGCAGCCGGATGCGATGGCTGGGCTTGCCAGCTTCGTGCCCGACATCGAAAAACACTGGCTGACGACGATGAGCGTCGTCGCCGATGCGAAAAACCCGCAAGGCTATTCGAAGAGCAGCTCGTCCAGCATTTGCGGCTACGCGAAGTATTATTGCGTCGCCGCGCCAGGAACCCAGATCAACAGCAGCATTCCAGGGAGCGACATTGTCGGCCTTAAGCGGGGCGACATCGTCCACGAGTACCGTCTGCACGCGGCTTACCACAAGGTCGGCGGTACCTCGATGGCCGGTCCATTCGCCACCGGCGCTTTCGCCGTGATGAAAGAACGCTATCCCTACCTCGCCAATGGCGAGCTCAACGAGATTCTCAAGACGACGGCAACTGACTTCGGCGACGCCGGCGTCGACGACGTTTTCGGCTGGGGGCTCATCGATCTGGGGAAGGCGCTGAAAGGCCCCGGTCAGTTTCTGGGGCGCTTCGAGGCAAAGCTGCCCGGCTTTTATCGCGGCTCCGGCGAGGAGGTCTGGAGCAACGACATTTCGCAGGGCGGCCTGGATCAGCGCAAGGGCGAGGACCAGCAGACGATCGCCGATTGGGAAGCAAGGAAGATCGCCGAACGTTGGCAGAACGGGGTGAGAGAGGAGGCCATCCAGAAAATCAGGAACGACGTCGCGGCAGAAGTGACGCCCGACGCCTTCAGCGAGGCGATCAAGCTGGTGCGGGTTAGCTACGAAGCGGCCGACGCTGTGGCATGCGAAGGCGGCTCCGAAGAGGCCTTCAACGCGGCTGAGAAGGCCATGCATGCAAATCCGATCGCCGTCGCGCTATGGAACGCATTCGGTGCCATGGCACCCAACACGAGCATTCCGCAGACGGCGCAATTCGTCGACTTCACCGGTACTCCCGAAGGGAGCCTTGATACGATACGGGCAACGATCGCCGAGGAGCGGGTCGCTGGGGCAATTTCCGAGTTCAACGCCTATGAGGCACTCGTGCCCACACTCGCCGCCAAACGCACCGAGCCCAACAACTATTCGGGAGGCCTTACCAAATCCGGCATCGGTACACTGCGGCTAACCGGCCACAGCACTTATAGGGACGATACATTGATCAACGGCGGCCTACTTGCGGTGGACGGCTCGATCACCTCGAAAGTCGTCGCAAATATGGGCACGTTGGGAGGCATCGGCGCAGTGGGCGGCATTGAAGTAGCCGTCGGCGGCATCGTGTCGCCCGGTAACTCGATCGGCACGCTGACGTCGAACGGCAACGTGATCTTCGACAAGGGCAGTGCACTCCACATCGAGGTTGACGAAGACAACAGCGACCAGCTCGTCGTCGACGGCCCGGTCAGGCTGTCGGGGGGCGTGGTGACGGTCACCCCGCCAGCCGGCGCCGACCCAGAGGCGCTCATGGACCGGACCTATACCATTATCACCTCGACCGGCGGAGTCAGCGGCAAATTCGATGACGTGCAAGGAGATGCCTTCAGCGACACGACGCTGTTATACCTGCCGAACGAAGTTCGCCTCCATGTGACTCGCAATGCCACGGCTTGGTCGACTTCGCCCATACCGGAAACCAAAGGGTGACGGCCGCTATCGAAGCGGGGGCTCGGCAATACGATCCATCCAAGCGAACACGTTTCCGCTACGCACCAAACCCCCTCGGGAGAAATTCACGGCACGCTGAAAAGGGTATTGGCGCAAGACGGCAATTCCTCGGCCAGCGGCTATCGATCGGGTTGCATTCCGCCTTCGGCGGCGTTGCGGGACGCTATGCTCGGCGGTGTCGTCAACCGCCATACTGCCGCTGACGAGCTTGCGGCCATGTGCGCTTCTCGGCTGGCGCCCGGGCGCCCAAGGGGCGGCACTTGAGAGAACCGCCGCTCGGGCTTCACAGGCCTATTGCCAGGCGAACAACGCCTGAACTCTAGCCCACTGATCGGCGGTGCGGAAACCGTCGCGGGTCCTGTAGCTTTCGGCCGGGAATTTCATCCAGCGCGGCAGCCAGGCCTCGACTTGTCTGCGACCGTTTTCGCCCGCCAGGAAGTCGCGGATGATCTTCTTTTGCGTCTTTACCTTCTCGGCGACATTGCTGTCCGCGACATGCTTGCCGCCGACATCGGCGAGCATCGAATTGGCGATTTCCTTGTCGCGCAGCAGGTCGAAGAAGGCGTCATCGGGTTGCCAGTAAGCGCCCATGTCGACGCTCAGATGGTTGCCGAGCGCCTCGATGACGGCGCTGCCGGCCTCTAACGTCTCGGCCATGACGATGGCCAAAACGCGCATGACGTCATCGTCGGCGAGCGCCAAAAGCCGGGCGAAGACGCTGGCGGTAGCAAAGGCGTCGCCATTGCCGCCGGCGACCCTGCCATCCTCGTCCGGCACGGCGAGCAGGGCCAACACCTCACGCTGCTTTTCGGCGAATGCGGCTTCGGCCTTGCAGCCGGCAAGGCTGGCCGTCACCGACGCGCTGGCCGCGCGCTGCGGCTCGCGGCGCACCTGCCACAGGCCGGAACCGGTGATGGCATGCGCCACCATCAGGCGCAGCGCTACTGCCGGATGGTCGAGCATGGCCGTGCGCACGGCGGCGTGGCGGTGCAGATCGACATAGTTCTGCATCGGGCCGGTGAGTTCCGGACGCGACGGCTTGGCGAGCGTTTCAGCTTCGTCTGGCCCCTCGCCTTTATCGCGGGCGCGCCGGGCTTCCCTGCGCGAGAGCCAGCCCTCGTGACACTCAACCTCGCCGCGATGGGTCACCGCAATGAAGACCTTGCCGCCCTTTTTCTTCGGCGTCTTCTCGTAATCCCATGAGTGGAAATGCTGTCCCGGTTCCAGCACGACCACCTCGCACCAGCCGGCTTCCAGATAGGCGTCGCGTGTGGCGGCAATCGCTTCGTTCTGTTTTTGCCAGAACTGGTCGGCATCGGCGAAATAGCTGTCCTGGCCGAACAGATCGGAGACGGTCAGGCCGGGATAATCCTCGATGGCAAACAGCGCCACCTTGGTGGAGATCGACTGGCCACCGAACAGCCATTGCTTCAACTGAAGCCCAAGCGGCGCGTATTGTTCGGGATCGGCAAACAGCGCCAGCCAGTCTTTCTGCTGCGCCTTGGAGGCCATGGTGAGATAGCGCGCCGTCTCGGCGTCGATCTCGTCCCGCCGATAGGCCTCGCGGATCTTGGGCAAGAGGTCGCCAAGCGCCAGGATGCGTTTGATCATCAGCTCGGTGATGCCAAAGGTCGCGGCGATGTCGGGAACGGTGCGACCCTGGCTGATAAGCCGCGAAAACGTCTCCCATTGCGAGACTTCGTCGGGATCGAGGCGGGCGATGTTTTCGATCAGCGAGGCTTCGAGCGCATCGGCGTCGTCGCCGTCCTCCATGATGGCGCAGGGCAAGGGATCTTCCTCGCCGCGCTCGTCGGCGATCGATTTCGCGGCGAAATAGCGCCGCCTGCCGGCGACGATCTCGAAGCTTTCCGGCTCGCCATTGGGCCGCACCAGAAGTGGCACAAGAACGCCGCGCGCGCGGACGGAGGGCAGAATGTCGGAGATATCAGGCGCGCGTTTTCCGTGGCGCATGTTGGCAGCGGAAATCTTGAGCCTATCAAGCGGAATGTGGGCAAGCTGCATGGTTACTCTCCTTCGCTTTGGTTGGGGTTGTCCCCGCCGCGGAGGCCGCAGGTCGCGCGGCGGGACGGTTTTGCGCCTATCGACGCGCTAGTCCCGCCGTGTTTGGCGGAAGCTCGGAATGGGATTTTGAAAGGGCGTCTGCTGCCTGTCGCAGAAGCCGCTCGGCTTCGGTGATGTGGCCGGCGCAGCGCGCGGCCTCGGCATAGACGGAGAGCGCAAAGCTGGCGTGAAAATAGAGGTCGCGCTCGATGCCGAGGCCAAGCCGGCCCTTGACGCTTTCAAGCTCGGCAAGGCTGACGCTGCCGAGTTCGGGAAAGCCGAAGCCGAGGTCGCAAAGGCCGAAAAGCGTGTCGCCATCGGCATCGAGTTCGGCCAGAAGCCAGGTCGCCGGCCCGGTCGGATCGAACAGTTTCACGACCGGGACATGGTCGGTTTCGGTGTCGGCTGCGCCATTGGCGAGAAGCCGGGCGCGTAGGTGATCGGTGATCAGGATCATGGCAAGAGTTCCTCTTCAGAACGGGTCGAGTTGGTTGCGGGCGGCTTGGTGGAAGCGGCCGATATCGCGCGGCTTCTGCGCCGCGCGGGCGGATGCCGGGAATTTCGGTGTGTGGGGTTCGCGCGCGCTCATGCCGCGATCTCCTCTCGGTCCGCGCCTTCGGCCTCGCCGTTACAGCCAAGCAGGAAATCGGTGGCTTTGGAGGCTTGGCTGGCGGCGCGGAAGATGGCGCGGTTGTCCTCGCGCAGAACCTTCAGCCATGAGCCGATATAGTCGGCATGGCGCACGGTCGGTTCGATGCCGAGACTGCTGCAGACGAAGGCGGCAGTGATTTCGGCGACCAGTTCCTCGCGCGCGTAGCTCTTGGAGCCGAAAGAGCCGGAGAGGTCGCGAGCGAGCCGCGTCGGGTGGCCGGTCCAGTGGCCAAGCTCGTGAAAGCAGGTGCGGTAGTAGTCGATCTGCTGGAAGAAAGCGGGCTGCGGCGGCACCTGAATGGAGTCGCTGCTCGGCATGTAGAAAGCGCGATCGCCGCCGATCCTGAAATCCGCGCCGCTTCTGCGGATAAGAGCCTCGGCCTGCGGGACGATCTCGCGCTGAGGCAGCGGCTCGGCGGCGGCATGGAGATGTTCGGGCAGGTTATCGCACTGCGCGACATTGAAGACGGTAAAGCGCTTCAAAAAAGGAACGGCCTGCGGCTCGTCGCCATCGGCCTTGGCGCGTTCTTTTTCGTCTTTGGGAACAAAGCGGTCGGCATGCACGATGGTGGTGCCGCGCTCGCCCTTCCTGACATTGCCGCCAAGGCCGAGCGCCTGCCGGAAGGTCAGCCAGCTCTGGCTGGGGTAAGCGCGCTCGATCACCGCGCCCCACAGGATAAGGATATTGATCCCGGAATACCCGCGCCCGGTGGCGGCATTCCTCGGCAGGCCGAGGCCGGCCTTCGCGCTGCCCCATGGCTTGACCCATGGCACGGTGCCGCGCTCCAGCTCGGCAATGATGCGGTCGGTGATCTCCTGATAGAGGCTGGCGCCCGAGCGCCCGCCCTTGCCTGCGCCAGCCTCTCCGCTGGCGGAACGCTTGCTGTTTGCACGCATCGTTTTATCCTCCGCTCATCAATCGCGCGCCTTTCCCCGGAAGCGGGGTGGGCGGCGAAAAGCGACCGGAAAGGCCCGCCGTCGGAGGCGGACCGCATCCGAAGGACCGGAACGAAGAGGAGGACCCTGAGCGCCAAGCGAAGGGTTGCGGGATGCCGCGGCGGGCCTAGAAGGGAGTGCCGCCCACCCCGCGCCACCGGGAAAGGCCAAAAGACAGACCGCGCCGGCCGCCTGGCCGGCGACCGTCAGCAGCCGACAGGCTGCCCGCGCCAGGGGGCGAAGCCGAATGGCCGAGACCGCCTGAGCCTGGCCGAAGAAAAAGCGGGCTCGGTTCACGAGCACCAGGCGCGCGCCCCTCAGGCGCGCGGGCGCCCGCTGCGTCCGGAGGCTGGACAGAATCTCGCACGCATCAGCGTCAGGCGCCGCAGTTACGTCGAGAAACTCAATGACATCGAGACGCCGCTCTCGGATTATCCCATTTTGGGATATGCTGCGTTGGATCCAGCGCTCAACAGGCGAGGTTCGCAGCAGGCATGGATCGATCAACGGGAACAGATGAGTCTCGAAGCTCAACGCTGCGCGAGGAAGTCCCCTGGTCGGAGAACCTCACGAGCTACGACAGGGAGCATTTCACGATTTACCTGCGGATCCTGGACGCCTGCGCCGACAATGCCGGCGAAGAGGAGATGGCCGATCTCATTCTCGGCATCGACCCGGCGCTTGAACCGGTCCGCGCCCGCAAGGCTCTTCGCAGCCATATCGACCGGGCGAACTGGATGGTTACGACCGGCTAACTGTTCGCCGGCTGACGCGGAGCGCGGAGTGTCACGCTTTTCAAACAAGGAAGTCTCGATACCCTCATGAGCGCGCGGCCGCGAGAGATGGTGGCGGCGGGTGCCGGTCACGACTCCTTCGCGTGCTCTTTTGCTGCCAAATCGAGCGCCTGGCTCAGAGGCATCGCCTTAGAGAACAGAAAGCCCTGAGCGATTCTGCAGCCAAGCTTATGCAGGGTTTGGCGATCCGCCTCCGTCTCGACGCCCTCGGCCATGACCTCGATCCCGAGCGCCCTGCCAAGATCGATCACCGTTTTGACAAGCAGCCGGTCCTCTTGGGACCTGGCTAAGCCGCGAACGAAGCCCTGGTCTATTTTCACCTTGCGTATCCGGCTGTCCTTGAGCGACGCCAAGGTGGAAAAGCCGGTACCGAAGTCGTCGAGCGCGATGGAAATGCCGGCGTGTGAAAGCCGTGCGAGCTTTTCATCCACTCTGTCCGGGTCCACCGGGGATTCTTCGGTAATCTCGATTTCGAACATCGTTGCAGGCAGACCTTTTGCCGCCAGACCATCCAGAATCATGTCGTCGATATCGCCGGCTTCCAGTTCGCGCGGTGAAACATTCATCGCCACACGGACATCACGGCAGTCAGCCCTCACCAAACCGTCGATAAGAGCGCAACAGTCGGCGAAGACCGTTTGGGTCAGCAGCTGAAGCAGTCCGGTTTGGCGTGCGGCCGTGATGATTTCGGGTGGAGAGATGGAGCCATGAATCGGATGGGACCACCTTAGCAAGGCTTCAAAACCGACCACGGCCTCGGTGTCGAGTGTTACGATGGACTGGAACCAAGGCACCAGGCTTCTCGTCTTTATCGCCGAATGAAGGTCGCGTTCGATGGACTGGCGGCGTTGCAGTTCCCTGTCGAGTTCGGCATCGAACAGGCAAAATTCGTTCCTGCCACGACGCTTGGCCGTGTAAAGGGCGATATCGGCCCGCAACAACATTTCCGTCAGTCCCGGGCTTTCGGCCAAGTATATTCCGATAGATGCCCCGACCCGGACGGACGCGACCTCAGGATAGGGGCGGGTAACTTTGGCTATGATATTGGATGCGAGATTACTGGCAGAAAGCGAACTCCTGAGTGAGGGAAAAAACAGCACGAATTCATCGCCGCCGATGCGGGCGAGCGTTGAGCCTTCCGGTGCTTCCTGCTCTATGCGGCGGGCGATCCTGACAAGCAGTTCATCACCAGTCCTGTGGCCGTAGGTGTCGTTAACGGATTTGAACCCGTCCAGATCAATCAGCATGGCAACGAAGGGCCCGGCTGCAGTTTCGAACCGACCGATAGCGTGTTCGAGGCCACGCCTGTTAAGAAGGGCCGTCAGGTGGTCCTGCCTGGAATTGACCTCCATTTCGGCCGCAAGCCGCTCGGCCTCATGCCTGAGGCGGCTAGCATCGCGGAAGCGCGCTTGTCCGACAAACGCGGCTCGAACCAGGCCGCCCAGGAAGAGTAGAACGGTGAAAGCAAGAATATAGCCCTCAAGGTTGCCTTTCGCCAGCAAGCACCCCGCTGTGACGAGGAGCGGGGGTGTGATGAAGTTGGTCGCTGCCGCGGCGTATGAACTGCCATATGTAACCGCACCAGCTGCGATGCCGGCCAGAATAATCAGATGCAGCGGTGCGTGAGCTGTCGTGTATCCAACGGTCAGGACAGCAAGAAAGGACCAGGCAAACCCCGCCAGAAGAGCAAGGAGGCCAAACCAGCGAAGCCGCGGCGAAATCCGCGTTAGATCGCCCTGGCGTCTGGTGTCCTTCAGCTGATAACGGGCTAATGCGAGGCGGCCGACATTTATCGCATTGACGACCAGGAACCAGATCGCGGCGCCAGAGCCGTTGCCTGAAAGGGTCTGCACCGCCAGAATCAGGCCTGACAGAACAGTGCTTATGGGCATCGACACGAAGAGACCGGCCCTCAGGTCAGCAAGCTGATCCTGAAGGATTCCGGCCTCCAGCGTGTCTTCTTTCTTCAGGGCCATGGATGGGTTAGCTTGCTTCCGAGGATTTCGTCGCAGCGCAAGCCTATGCAGGCCCACTGAATGACGGGTTAACTATTCAGCGGGGTACAGCTTTTTGGAAACGTTCAGCCAAGAAATCACTGCCGAGGCCCGCTAGCCCGTCATAACAGCGTGTCAGGAGACGATTGGCGTAGGATTCGGTCGCTTAGGCCAGCCTTCTACCAACTCTCGCGAGCCAAACTCACCACGAGCGGCTCCATCTCCTCTGGCTATGGTCATCGCTGTAGCGGACCTCGGTGAGGCAGCATTGCGTTTGGCAATCCACCGGCGGTGCTCCTGCTGCTGGCGAGATTCATGTGGCCGAGAATGTGTACAAGACAACACGGCCCAGCTCACAAGTTGGCGGGATCGATGAGTTTTCGAGCGGCGTGCTTGGCGAAGTATCGTGCACCGCTCTGGGTCAGGTGAGCCGCATCATAGAAGATGGGGTGTTGCTTTTCATCTAGCACCACGCACTTATCTTGGTCGGGGCAAACTGATGAAAAGATGTCCAGATAGCGATTACCAAATTGCTGAGCCAGCATGTTGTTTATAAAGAGAGTGTCGGAAGCCTTGAACCGCGCAGCCAAGCTCCCGAGCCCGTCCAACTTCCCGTTCATGTTAACGAAATCGATGCTGCTCTTGAGGAGGTTCTTTCTACCTAGGACATATACGCGAGCTGGGCTGATTGACTCAATTTTGTCGGCGGCAGCACGCATGCGTTTCGCACCGTATCGTTCCCATAGGAACGCGACGATAACCACATCCGCCTTTTTGAGTGCGGGGCTGGAAAGGAGCGCGTTGCTTCTCTCTTTGCATTTCTCCTCAAGGGAAGGGTCTGACGTGGTGTAGATATTTTCTTGGTCCCAATACTGCTGATCATCGGCATATGGAATGTTGCAGCCATAGTTGAACGTATAGGTGACTATGTCGACGTTTCGCTCGTGGTTTCCTTCCAACAGGATGTTCGTAAAATCAGCGGACTGGCTGTCCCCCACGATGAGGATATGTTTTCTGCCAGGCTTAAAGGTGTTGCTGCTCAGGCGGATGTCATTCGCCCATACGTATTTCATGAGAACATCCATGTCGTAGCTGTTTACTCCGCGAAGCGCTTCTGGCAATCGCCAAGTCCAGCCTTTTGTAGCCCAGCTATGCAATGACGGTGCAACAATCAGGGCGGTGGCCGAAGTGCAGATCGTCACCAGCCGCCGGCCCTGCAAGGCATGGGAGTATCTTAGTGGACGCTCGATGAACCCATGAAGCAAATAGCCAAGCAGTATAGATAGAGCGATGGCGGCGACACCCTGGAACGTGTCGAGGTCGCGCCCGGTTGCATGGAGCCAGAAGACGACAATGGGCCAGTGCACGAGATAGATCGAATAGCTTGCCCGGCCAATCAATAGCGCCGGTGCGGTTTTAAGCGGCAAGGCAGCGACGGCGTTGCGCCCGCCGTAGATCATCATCGCGGTCCCTAGAGTGGGAAGTGCCGCATGCCATCCTGGAAACGACGTACCGGCATCGAACTGAAGAATGGCGTAAAGGATTGCCAAGCCACCGGTGGTGTAAGCAATGTCGGAAGACAGACGCCCTGGCGTCTTGGCCCACACAAGGGCGGCTCCGCAGGCAAACTCAAATATGCGAAACGGTGTAAGGAAGAACGCGGCCGTTAAATCAAAGCGCATAGCCAAAAGGCACGCCGTGAAACTGATGAGACCAAACGCGGCCACGGCCATAAGGGCCAGTCGGCCCATCCGCACCGAGGCAGAGATGATTACTGGCCAGATCAAATAGAATTGTTCTTCGACCCCAAGCGACCAAGTGTGCAAGAGTGGCTTGGTCGTTGCGGCTGCATCGAAATAGCCGCTTTGCATCCAGAAATAGACATTCGACAGCGACAGGATCGCCATCGCGGCAGAGCCGGAAAAGCTGCGAAAGTCCTCTGGGCCTTGGATGAATGCGGCACAAACGAATGTGACAAAGATCGTGGAAAATAGTGCTGGAAATAGCCGGCGTGCGCGCCGGGCGTAAAAGTCGGAAAAGCTGAATGTTCCGGCGCGCACCCGTTCAACAACTATCTTTGTAATCAAATAGCCACTGATCACGAAGAAGACGTCGACGCCGACATAGCCACCGGAAAGGGTTGAGAACCCTGCGTGGAATAGGACAACAGCAGAAACCGCAAAGGCACGAAGGCCGTCAATATCCGGCCGGTAGTCGAATCGATTCATTCGCTCCTCTAAGCACGGCCTCGGCTGTAACATCAAGGCATTCGCCATGGCCGACATCCTGCGCGCCCGTATCTTTGCGATCGCCTGCGGCTACGAGGATGCCAACGATCTCGACCGGGCTGCGCACCGACCCGGCCTTCAGGCTCGCCTGCGGACGATTCTGTGTTCGCAGCCGACATGCTCGCGACTGGAGAACCTGCCCAAGCTCAAGACGGCATTCAGCTCGGCGATGTGCTGGTCGACCTGTGGCTGTTGACCCGATGCCGCGCGCCCGAGACGGTGGCGCTCGACATCCACGATAAGCTCTAATTTCGAGGGGTTCAGCGTATCAATGCGACCGTAGCGGTGATCGACGCGTCGGCTCGGAAACCCGTGGTCATCATGACTTCGGGTGGTACGCCTGCCTCGTATAGCATTGCCGGCTGATTGTCGAAGTCTTGCCCAGCCATGCCTTGAACCGGATCCCATTTCGAGGCCTTGCAACGCAAGACCATGGAAGCGGCATTGGCAGGGGCAGAATTATCTGGTCGTCGCTCAGGAGATGAAGACGCGCGCTTAGACGGCGAGATAGAAAAGGAGCCCGGGGCGAGATCGCGTCCTCAGATTTGTCGACGGTATCGTGACTGTGGTCTCACCGCCTAAGCATGGCCGAAATGCCATGGCGAACAAATGGAAGATATTGGGCAAAGCGAAGTCCCGCATGTCTTGCAATCCGTGCCGCCGGGTGCTCGCCTGAGTACAGTCCGACAAGTATGTTCGTAGCATGATAGAGCGGTGCCGCTGACCGGCGAAGCCAGCTTTCGTACTTCTGGAGCGTGTCCGGATCGGCAATGTCGCGACGTTCGCGACATGCTGCCAGAATTTGATCGGCGAGTTGCTTCTGGCCGCTCAGGCCGATGTTGAAGCCATGCGCAGTCACCGGGTGCATGCCAATGGCAGCGTCGCCGATGAGTGCGGCGCTCGGAGCCCAGAATTTGTGCGCCCACGTCGTGACCAGCGGATAGCTATGGCGGGTGCTTGCCAAACTCATTTTTCCGAGGCGTTCTCGACACCGGTTTGTCAATTCCCTCAGGAACAAATCGTCGTCGAAAGCAAGCAGTCTATCGGCGTCGTTTAAAGGCAAAGTGAGAAGCAGCGACGACACACCTTCCGTGAGCGGCAACATCGCTATCGTCTGATGGTGATCGAACCATTCGACTGCGATCTGGTGATGGAGGCGCTCGTGCCTCACCCGGCAAATCAGCATCGCCTTGCCGAGCCGATTGATATCGGCGCCGATGCCGAGCAGGTTGCGCGTGGCGGACAACCGCGAATCCGCTGCAACGAGAAGCCGAGCGGTCAGTCGCCTGCCATCGGAGAGCGTTATGACTGCTCCTTTGTGGCTGTTTGTTGCATCAACGACCGAATGGCCGCATATCAGCTGGGCATGATCCTGCAAGCGGATGGTCTTGAACAGGGCATCGCGGATGCGACAATTTGGGACCAGAAATCCGAGTGGTTCCTCAGATCCTCTGGGAGGATCGAAATACACAGCGAAAGGGCTCGATCCGTTGAGCACGCGCGCGCCTTGCAGCGGTGATTTTTCCGAAGCGGGGATGGCATCCCAGGCGCCGACCTCGCGAAGGATTCTGATCGAGGCGTAGGTCAGCGCGATCTCGCGACCGTCGAAAGCCGGATTCGCCAGCCGTTCCAAGGGCTGCTGTTCAACAACTGCCACCTTCAGTTCGCTCTGCCCCAGCGACGCGGCGAAGGAAAGTCCGACCGGCCCGCCTCCGACGACAACGATGTCGAAACTGTCGTCGTAGCCGACCATCAGCGTTGCCGCCATCGAGTCGGCTATCTGCGTGAGATGCTGGTGGAGTTGAGCCACAAACTGTGGACCGATTGCGCTGGGTTCCAGTGCCCGCCGCGTCGCCTCGGCTGACTTTTGGCTTTGGCCATTCTTCGTGTCGGGTCTTGATCCAGACCGGTCGCCGAGGTGTTCGGCGGCGCGATTCATTGAAGGAGCCGACCACTCCTTGAAAAAACCCAAAAACCGCCAAGACGCTGATGGTGACGACTAAACTGTCCGTTAGACATGCGTTCTCCCTTGAAAGGCTGTCGACGAAACCACGCCGATGAGGAGATAACCTTGATCTGGATCAGCCAGACACGACAAATCCGGGCGACGCAGTCCTTCGACGACAGGGGCTTTTCACAAATCTACGTCAAGCGCAGCTTAGCTAAGCTGCGATGGAGCCTCAGCAGGTTGTTCGGCACAGCGATCTGGGTCAGCGTTCCGGTCGATGAGGATCCGCTCAGCGGCCCCGTGAAGATCCTCATATTGACCACTCCTCAAGGCCCACAGAAAGCCGGACAGCCCCAGAGCGCCAAGGAACAGAGCTGCTGGTATGAGATAGACGAGCGTCGTCATGACGGCTGCACCGATGCGTGAATACCCGAACGCGATGCCGAGGGAGCCCCCATCACCTCGGCGAGCACAAAACCCTGCAGGCGCAACGCATTTCCGATGACAAGCAGCGACGAAGCAGACATCGCTATCGCGGCGATCAACGGCGTGACATGCCCCAGAATAGCGATCGGCACCGCGATGGTGTTGTAGACGATCGCGATGGCGATGTTCTGCCGGATCACCCGCCCGGCTTTCCGCGAGGCGTCCAGGGCCAGGGGTACTGCCAAAAGGCTTTCGCGCAGGAAGACGAAATCGGCTGCGTTGCGGCCGATGTCGGCTGCGGTGGCCGGAGCGATCGAGACATGCGCCGCGCCCAGCGCTGGCGTGTCGTTGAGGCCATCGCCGACCATCAAGACCTTGTGTCCGTCTTTCGACAGCGCTTTGATGCGTTCGACCTTGCCGGAGGGAAGCAGCGCCGGAACAAAGCCGTCGATATCCAACATTTCCGCGACCTCGCCGCAGGCGTTTTCGGTATCGCCCGACAGCATTTCCACCGATACCTGTTGATCGTTCAACTTCACTATGGCCGCCCTGGCATCGGCACGCAGCGCGTCCTCGAAATCGAAGGTCGCCACAATGAACCCGTCTTTGGTCAGGACCGTTCCGCTATAGCCATGTTTGCCTTCACCGCCGGTCCGGGCCTTCCATCCAGCCCATCCGCGGCGACCCAGCCGCCAGGTGCTTCCGGCGTCAGCAGCTTCGATTCCAAAGCCCGGGTGCTCGGTAACGGCATCGAATTTATGGTGTTCGCCAAGCGCGGCAAAGCCGGCTATAGCCTTTGAAAACGGATGGCGGGAATGCGCGGCCATGTCTGCGGCGATTGCCAGCATGCCTGGATCGATCGAGGCCGCATTGACGAGCCGGGGCTGTCCGAGCGTAAGCGTTCCGGTTTTGTCGAACACCGCGGTATCGATCGTTGCCAGGCGCTCCATGGCCGAACCGTCCTTGACCATGATGCCGTTCTCGAACAGGCGTCGAGCGGCCACCACCTGAACGATCGGCACGGCGAGGCCGAGCGCGCACGGGCACGTGATGATCAGAACGGCAATGGCGATGGTTATCGCCCGGTGCCAGTCGCCAGACGCCGCCATCCAGCCAAGGAAGGTCGCGAAGGCGGTGAGATGAACCACCGGGGCGTAGAGCGCTGAAACGCGATCGGCGATCCGGCGATAATGCGCGCGACCGCCCTCAGCGGCTTCCATCAGGCGAACCATTTCCGCGAGGAACGAATCCTTAGCGGCGGCTGTCGCCTTGATCGTCAGCGAGCCGGTAAGATTGAGGACACCGGCCTGCACGGTTTCGCCCGGCGCCACGTTTCGGGGTGTGCTCTCGCCGGAGACCAGTGAACAGTCGAGATCCGAAGAGCCTCGAATGATCTTGCCGTCGACGGGAATCCTTTCGCCCGCCGCGATCAGCAGCTGCATGCCGGGTTCTATCTCGCCAACCGGCAGGTAGTCGCGCGTACCATCGTCGCGCAGTACTAAAGCGCCGCGCGCCGCCAGCCGTGACAGGCCGTTCACCGCGGTCCGGGCTCGTTCCCGCATCACGTGGTCGAGCGTGCGGCCGATCAGCAGGAAAAACAGCAGCGATACCGACGCGTCGAAGTATGCGTGGTCGCCATGGTTGATAGTTTCACAGAGGCTCATGGTGTAAGCAAGCGAGACCCCAACCGCAATCGGCACGTCCATGTTCATGCGACCGTGGCGCAACGCGTTCCAGGCCGAGCGGAAATAGATGCCACCGGCGAAGGCGAGCGCGGGGATGGCGATCAGCGCCGAGACCCAATGGAACAGATCGCGGGTCGCACCTTCGGCACCGGACCAGACCGAGACCGAAAGCAGCATGATGTTGCCTGCGGCAAAGCCGGCAACCGCGACGGCCCGGATCAGCTCGGAAAGCGTCTTGTCCTTCTCGCCGGTCTCTGGGTCGAACAGATGCGCTTCGTACCCAAGCCGTCCAAGCGCGGCGACAAACGGCGGAACCTCATTTCCGCGCCACCGGATCGCGACGCGTTTCGTCGACAGGTTGACGCGCGCGCCCTCGACGCGATCGAGCTTTGCAAGTGCTGTCTCGATCGTCTGGATGCAGCCCGCGCAATGAACCGTCGGTACTGAAAGATCAGTCTGGCGAAGGTCGTCGCCAAGCGAGCGACTCGCCAATTTGATCTCCTGGTTCGACGGCTGGACGGATGTGGCCCTGTCCAGAGCCAGCGCCATTTCGGCGCCCGGCGCACAGCAGCTCATTGCAGCGCTCCTTGGGAGATCATGATCCGACGGACGTCGCGATAGGGTTGCGCAAGGCCGGCATCGGCGTCGATTTCGACGATCCAGACGCCATCCCTCGGCGTGTGTTGCGCGGCAAATTCCTGGCCCACAGCAGAGGCCAGTGTGATGGACTTGTCCTCTGCCTCGTAGGCGGGATGGCGAAACAGCACCTTGACGCCTTGCAACGGAACCGGCTTGCCGTCGGCATCGCTGAGGTTGTAGCGGACTTCACCCCCCGCGATCGTCAATTTGCCCGTCCAGCCAAGTGCAGCCTGTACACGACCTTCCTCAGCCTTTTGGTTGAACTGCTGGCTCGCCACGTAGGTGTTTTCGACGACAAGGCCGGTCCAGCTGGTGTTGGCGAGTGTCGCCATGGTCAGATTGACGCCTATGACCACACCAAAAAAGGCAAGAATAGTAAGCAACATATGCTTGCCGGTGAATTCGCGGGGCTCTCGCGTATCAATGCTCATCTGGCGGTCTCCGGTGCGTTGAAGGTGGCTGTGTATTCGTCAGATTCGAAGCTCGCCATGTCCTCGACGCGGAACTTGAAGGTTTGCGCTGTGTCCTCCACCTGGTTCGCCGGCTGGCGCACGAAAACCTTCAGCATTTTCAGCCGGTCGGGTTCGACCGGGATGGCGAAGGAACGGGCCGCAGGCAGGTCGATGCCGACGACGCTCATTTCGGCTCCCTGCATGCCCTGCATGGTGACGACGATCGTCCTTGGCTCGGGGACCATGTTGAGCAGCTTGACGGTATAGCCGTTGCGGATGGAGCCGTCGGACAGCGTGACGAACTGCGGGTTGCGGTCGTGCAGAACGTTGACCTCGAGTCGGTCGCGCGTCAGCAGCGAATAGAGCAGCGCAAGCCCGACCGCCGACCACGCGCCCATGTAGGCGAAGGTCCGCGGCCGAAAGATCTTGCGAATGTGGAAATGCGCCAACCTGTCGGAGAACGTGCCGTCGGCAGTGAGCAGCAGCGAAGGCTTCACCGCGCCGGAACCACCCCCGGTCGCCACCGCCATATTGGCGTTGTAATCGGACAGCGTCGCATAGGAGATCAGCCCGCGCTTCTTGCCGAGCTTGTCCATGACGCCGTCGCAGGCATCGATGCAGAGCGCGCAGGTGATGCATTCGAGCTGCTGGCCGTAGCGAATGTCGATCCCCATCGGGCAGACCGCGACACAGGCATTGCAGTCGACGCAGTCTCCGACCGGCTGCCCCGCGGCCTGGACCCTCTTGGCGTGCCGCGACCGAGGTTCGCCGCGCCAGTCATTGTAGGTCACGGTGAGCGAATTTTCGTCCAGCATGGCTGCCTGGATGCGCGGCCACGGGCACATGTAGGTGCAGACCTGCTCGCGCATCAGCCCACCGAATGTGTAGGTCGTCGCCGTCAGCACGGCGATGGTGACGTAGGCGACCGGCGCGGCGGTGCCGGTGAACACCTCTCGAAGCAGAGTTGGCGCATCGGCGAAATAGAAAATCCAGGCGCCGCCGGTTGCCGCCGCAATGACCAGCCAGATGGTGTGCTTCGATACGCGCAGCACGAGCTTATGCGTGGTCCAGGGGCCGGCGTCGAGCTTCATGCGGGCGTTGCGATCTCCCTCGATCGCGCGCTCGACAACCAGAAACAAATCGACCCATACGGTCTGCGGGCAGGTATAGCCGCACCAGGCGCGGCCGACAGTGGAGGTGATCAGGAAAAGGCCGATGCCAGCCATCATCAGCAGGCTGGCGACGTAGTAGAATTCCTGCGGCCAGATCTCGATGAAGAAAAAGTAGAAACGGCGGTTGGCAAGATCGAGCAGCACGGCCTGGTCCGGGGCAAACGGCCCCCGGTCCCATCGCAGCCAAGGCGTCAGATAGTAGATGCCCAGGGTGATCGCCATCACCAGCCATTTGAAGCGGCGGAAACTGCCCGAGGCGCGCTTCGGAAAGATCTTCTTGCGTGGGGCATAGAGCGGCTGACGGGTCTTGGTGGAGTTGACCGCTTCGGCTTCAAGCCGTTCTACCGTTTTATCCAGCACGTGCATCTCCAGTCGCGCGCAGCCGATGACATTGCCGTTCAACCGAACTCGTCTGCTTCGGCTGACGTCCGGAATGCTACGTTGAGCAAGCTTTGCCGCGGGCAGCGCCGCGTTGATGCAGGTCAATCGCCGCATGCCGGAATGGTGTCGAGACCCGGCTCGCGCCGGGCCTCGTCGCTTGGCGGGGAGGGCCGAGAATAGGCTTCCGTTCCTATTCTCCGCCGCCAAGCGAATGGATGTAGACGGCGAGTTCCTTGACCTTGGTCTCGCCGAGACGCCCGATCCAGGCCGGCATGACGCCGTGCTTCGGCGCGCGAACCTGCGCGGCAATGGCCGTCTCGCCCGGTCCATAGAGCCAGATCGCGTCGGTCAGGTCGGGTGCGCCGAGTTCCTTGTTGCCTTTTGCATTCTCACCATGACAGGCGGCACAATTCTCGGCGAAAACATTGGCGCCGGGTTCGATCAGACTTGCGTCCCGGACCAAGCCGGACAGGCTGGCAACGTAGGTGCTGACCTG
Source organism: Mesorhizobium silamurunense (assembly GCF_014843905.1). Lineage (NCBI taxonomy): Bacteria > Pseudomonadati > Pseudomonadota > Alphaproteobacteria > Hyphomicrobiales > Phyllobacteriaceae > Mesorhizobium > Mesorhizobium silamurunense. The sequence goes on from NZ_LPVS01000017.1 coordinate 37,165, forward strand.
CGCGATCTGATCTGCCGTGATGATGTCACCAAAAGCCGGCATTTCCGACACGCGCGTATCCGGGTCGGATGCGAAGCGGATGCCGTGCGTGATCGTCTGCTGGATCTGTTCGGCCTTGCCGCCCCACAGCCAGTCGTCGTCATTGAGGTTTGGAAAGCCCTTGGACCCTTGCGCGCCGGAGCCATGGCACTGCACGCAATTGACCCTGAATGCCGCACCGCCGGCAGCGACAGCGAACTCGCGCAATGCGTCGTCGGCAGCAATCTCCGAGACGGTTTTCGATTCCACCGCCGCGACATATTTGGCCTTGGCGGCTTCGGCGGCTGCCAGTTCATTCTTGACATGGTTGCGGCTCGAATAGCCGAGCACACCTCTGGTCGCGGAAGTAAGCATTGGCCATGCCGGATAGGCGATGGTGTAGCCGATCGCCCAGACAATGGTGATGTAAAAGGTCGTGACCCACCAGCGCGGAAGTGGGTTGTTGAGCTCTCGGATGCCATCCCACTCATGGCCGGTCGTTGAGATGCCCGAGACCTCGTCGATCTGCTCGCTGCTCATGATCAATCGTCCTTGAGAGGAATTCGAGCGGCTTCGTCAGCTTGCCTGCGGCCGCCAGGGCGAAGCGCGAAGGCAACGCATCCGACGAAGAAGAGCGCCATGGCGAGCAGGCCCCAACTGTCGGCGAATTCCCGCATCAAATTGTAGTCCACGATCACACTCCTCAGCGGTAGCCGGCGGCTTCGTCGTAGGTCTTGAAATCGACCAACGTGCCGAGCATCTGCAGGTAAGCGACCAAGGCGTCCATCTCGGTGACCTGTTGGGGGTTGCCGTCGAAGTCGCCGACCTTGGCCTTCGGATAGCGGCCTTCCAGACCGGACGTGTCGGCATTGGGATCGGCCTGTGTCATCAGGTCGGCATTGGCGTTGGCGATCATGTCGTCGGTGTAGGGGACACCGACACGCCCGTTCGCGACCAGATGCGTCGAGAAATCCTTCACCTCGATCGGCGTGTCCTTCAGGAACGCATAGCTTGGCATGATCGATTCCGGCACCACCGAACGCGGATCGGCGAGGTGCTGCACATGCCACGCGTTGGAGTAGCGATCGCCGACGCGCGCGAGATCGGGGCCGGTTCGTTTCGAGCCCCACTGGAACGGGTGATCGTACATAGACTCCGCCGCCAGGCTGTAGTGACCGTAGCGCTCGACCTCGTCGCGGAACGGCCTGATCATCTGGCTGTGGCAGAGGTAGCAACCCTCACGCACATAGATGTTGCGCCCTGCAAGTTCGAGCGGCGAATAGGGCCGCATGCCTTCGACCTTCTCGATCGTATTGTCGAGATAGAAGAGCGGCGCGATCTCGACGATGCCGCCGACGGTCACCACAAGAAGGGAGCCAACGAGAAGAAGCGTGGCGTTTTTCTCGATGACGGCGTGTTTGTCGATCAAGCCCATTTTCTGGATCCTGATCGCGCACGCTGGAGGGCGGGGATGGAGCCCGGCATCGGATCCTCCTCGCGTTGGTAGCCAAAGATGGTCATGGCGATGTTCCAGGCCATGATAAGAGCGCCGGACAGATACATCGCGCCGCCGATGGCACGCATGATGTAGTAGGGATGCATGGCGGCGACGGTTTCGGCGAAGGAGTAGACCAGGAAGCCCTGCTCGTCGTACTCGCGCCACATCAGGCCTTGCATGATGCCGGAGACCCACATCACCGCCGCGTAGACGACGATACCGAGCGTCGCCAGCCAGAAGTGCCAGGTAACCAGCCGCAGCGAGTAGAGCCGGTCGCGGTTCCAGAGCTTCGGTACCATGTAGTAGATCGCGCCGAAGGAGATCATGCCGACCCAACCGAGCGCGCCGGAGTGCACGTGACCGATGGTCCAGTCTGTATAGTGCGACAGCGAGTTGACCGTCTTGATCGCCATCATCGGGCCTTCGAAGGTCGACATGCCGTAGAAGGCGATGGCCATCACCATCATGCGGATGATCGGATCGGTGCGCAGCTTGTCCCATGCGCCGGACAGCGTCATCACGCCGTTGATCATGCCGCCCCAGGAGGGCATCCAGAGCATAATCGAAAACACCATGCCGAGCGTCTGCGCCCAGTCGGGCAGAGCGGTGTAGTGGAGATGGTGCGGACCAGCCCAGATGTAGAGGAAGATCAGCGCCCAGAAGTGGATGATCGAAAGGCGGTAGGAATAAACTGGGCGGTTCGCCTGCTTGGGCACGAAATAATACATCATTCCGAGGAAGCCGGCGGTCAGGAAGAAGCCGACGGCATTATGGCCGTACCACCATTGCGTCAGGGCGTCCTGGGCGCCGGAGAATGCGGAGTAGCTCTTCGAGCCTAGCAGAGAGACGGGCATCGACAGGTTGTTGATCACATGCAGCATCGCGATGGTCACGATGAAGGACAGATAGAACCAGTTGGCGACGTAAATGTGCGGTTCTTTGCGCTTCAGGATGGTGCCGAGGAACAACAGGAGATAGGCGACCCAAACGATGGTCAGCCAGAGGTCCACATACCACTCGGGTTCGGCGTATTCGCGGCTCTCGGTGATGCCGAGCAGGTAGCCGGTCGCAGCCATGACGATGAAAAGCTGATAGCCCCAGAACACGAACCAGGCGAGATTGCCGCCGAACAACCGGGCACGGCACGTGCGCTGCACGACATACATGGATGTGCAAAGAAGTGCGTTGCCGCCAAAGGCGAAAACCACACCGGACGTATGAAGGGGACGCAAGCGGCCAAAATTGAACCAGGGCTGAATATTGAGGTCCGGATAGGCGAGCTGCAGAGCGATGAGCACGCCGACGAGCATGCCGACGACGCCCCAGAAGACAGTCGCGATCGCTCCGTAGCGGATTGGACCATCCATGTAAGCGGCGGGGTCGATCGGAACTACTGGCTTGAACTCCGTGTTGCGCAACAGGATCGCAGTGAAGCCCCCCAAGACGAAGAACAAAACCCACATATGCTGGCGAAAAGGTTCATCTACGCCGAAACCGGCAGCCACCAGGGCCGCAAAAGCAAACAGGCTTAGAAGGACGATCTCTGTGCCGAATTTCATCGCAAGTCCCGATCTCCAATTCCGGCGGACCCAAATCCGCAGCGCATTAATTGCGCAGCCGCCGCCTGCTCGCCCTGATCCATGTCAGGGCCACACGATTTTGCTTCGGGCAGATCGAGTTCGGTGCGATCAGAAGGTGGCGATTGAACGAGGAAACGCAGCACAGGCCGCCCGCTCATGGACAAGTCCGGCGTCCCAGGGCGGGGCCGGAGCGGAGGCGTTCCGGGCGATGTAATGAAGCGTCCAATCGGAAAAGCTGCGGCTCTGCGACGCGCTGGAAAGTATTGCCGATGCCTTGCCAAGCGTCGATCGCTTGAAATGCCTTGGCATAGCCCGCGCGATCGTTCGCTGCTTCGTGACTTCAACGGTTCGAGGAGACGGTCATTTTCCCCGTGGATGAGGCGCACTTGACCTCAGCCGAGGCCAATCTTGCCTCTACCCGCCGGTTGCGCGCCGAGCATGTCGAGGATCAATGCTTCGGCGACGAGGTGGCCGAAACGCTCGTGGCGATCGGTCATGGTGATCCGATAGAGCCTGCGGAAGTTGTCGGGTTCATGCTACGCGGCTTCTTCGAAGGCTTGCGGCGACACATCGCGTTCGAACGCGAGCAAGCGGATCGGAATAAGCGACGTAGGCCCGGCGCTTAGGTCTCATTCCAAGGGCGGTTACCGCGCGCCTCGGCCGCCGCAGCGCTGCTCCAGCCGGCTCATACTGTCCACGGTCACATGGCGGTTGTTCTCGATCCGGATCACGCGGTCAGCCCGCAATCGCGTCAGCTGGCGGCTCACGGTCTCGTTCGTAAGTCCAAGGAAATCAGAGATGTCGGCACGCGTCAGCGGCAGATCGAAGCACACCGACCTGGCCGCCGGGTCAACATTGGGGTCGATATTCCGGGCGATCATAAGGAGAAAGCTCGCCACCTTCTCTGGTGCGGTCTTGCGCCCCAGCGTCACCATCCATTCGCGTGCCTCGTCGAGCTCGTTCAGCGTCTGCTTGAGCAGGCGATGCTCAAGTTCCGGTGTTTCCTTCATCATCCGTTCGATGGCCGCTCTCGGAAACGAGCACAGCGTGACAGCGGTTGCCGCTTCCGCATTGATCGCGCTTTTCACCTTGAAGGGCCGTCCCAGAAAATCAGGTGCGAACTGGAGGCCCACGATCTGCTGGCGGCCGTCCGAAAGGCTCTTCGTCAGCTTCACCACGCCTGAAAGCACGTTTGAATAGCTCTCGACGGCCTCGGCGTCACCTATCAGTTCGACCCCCGGCTCGATCTTGTGCCGCGACGAAGTCTTGGCGAGCCGCGCCAAATGGTCTGGATCGAGCGCACCGCAGACGCCACGGTGCCGTGCCTCGCAAGGTAGGCAAAGAACGGGAATGCCGGAACTGTGAATATCCTGCCGTACTGTCATTCGATCGCTCTACCGATCCCAAGTGCCGGCAGGATAGCAATCGACGGTAGAAAAATCCTTGCGGCAGTTTGTCCGTGCTGGAGGCTGACCGAAATCAGGGCTTTGGCTGTTCGACGCGTCCAGAGTTCCGGCGACGCAAACACGGTGGACCACGACATGCGACCGGAATTAGCTGCCAGACTTGGCGAGAACGTCCCCCGCTACACCAGCTACCCGACCGCGCCGCATTTCCATCCGGGCGTCGACGCGGCTGTCCAGAAAGGCTGGTTGGAGGCGCTCGAAGGCGGTGACGAGATATCGCTTTACCTGCATATTCCTTATTGCGACAGGCTCTGCTGGTTCTGTGCGTGCCATACCAAGCAGACGCGCCACTATGAGCCGGTGACCGCTTATCTGGGCTCGCTACGCGCGGAGATCGCCAAGGTTGCCGCCCTTATCAGCGGGAAGGTCTTCGTCTGCGCAATCCACTTCGGCGGCGGCTCGCCGACAATGCTGAAGCCTGAGGATATGGTGGCTCTAGGCGCGTTCTTGCGGGACAGCTTCGATTTTGTTCCGAATACGAAAATCAGCATCGAGATCGATCCGAACGATATGGACGAAGCACGCCTTGATGCGCTTGCCGAAATCGGCATGACGCGGGCGAGCCTCGGCGTGCAGGATTTCGATCCGAAAGTGCAAAAGGCGATCAACCGCGAACAAAGCTTTTTGCAGACCAAGGCAGTCGTCGACGGAGTTCGTTCCCGCGGCGTCGAGTCCGTCAATCTGGATCTGCTCTACGGCCTGCCGCATCAAACCAGGGAGAGCCTGTGTTCCACCGTAGCGCAGACGCTGACCCTGGAACCGGACAGGATGGCGCTGTTCGGCTACGCTCACGTGCCCTGGTTCAAGAAACATCAGACGATGATCGACGAGGCATGGCTCCCCGGTCCCACGGAGCGGTTCGCGCAATCGCAACTCGCCGCGCGGGCGATTTTGGACAAGGGATATGAAGCAATAGGCCTCGACCATTTCGCCAAGCCGGGCGATGCGCTGGCGGTGGCGGCCTGCACAGGGGCCCTGCATCGCAACTTCCAAGGCTACACAGAGGATCGCTGCGAGACGCTGATCGGTGTCGGTCCTTCGTCCATCAGCCGGTTTCGCCAGGGCTACCTGCAGAACAATCCTTCGACCGCTGAGTACGGACGTATGGTCGCCAATGGCGGTCTGGCCGCCGTCCGCGGCATCGCCTTTTCTGACGACGATCGCGTCCGTGGCTGGATCATCGAGCGGCTGATGTGCGATTTCGCCTTCTCGGCGATCGACCTGGTGGAGAGCTTCGGGGAAGCCGGCCGAAAGCTCCTTATTCAGGCAAGCTCAATCGCTCTTCGGGATCCTGCTCGACTGCTTGAACTCCAAGGCGACAGTTTCGTCGTGCTGGCGGAAAGCCGTCCCTTCGTGAGGAGCATTGCGGCGAAGTTCGACAAATATCTCGAGAGTGGAACGGCCAGGCACTCGGTGGCAGTCTGAGCACCGCAGAGGAACGGTCCCGGTTTTCAGTCGATCGTGAACCGATGCGCTACGTTTTCATCGGCTACCGTCGCATTGCGGACCAGATACGAAGGTCTTGGGCCATAGGCGTCCGGTCGTGCCTTCCGGCGTCGTCCACCCCTCGGCCCGTGCGAGGAGCCGGATCGGGGCATTCTCGGCGCTTCGGTGGATTCCGACGGCTCGCGGTATGAGCTGATCCAGATTCCCGCCGGAGGAAGCATGCAATCTTGACCTCGACCAAACCCGCATGACGATCGTCGACGGCCGCGAAGTGTTCGCCAAGGCCGTGGAGATGATGACTGCCTGCTCGCAGGACGCGCTCGCCGCGGCCGGGATGCGGTCGCGGGATATCGATCGGTTCGTTCCGCACAAGGCTAACGCCCGAATTTTCGATGCCGTGGGGAGGAACCTCGGCATTGCCGATCACGCGATCGTCAAGACGATCGCCGAATACGGCAACTCTTCCGCCGCGACGATCCCTCTCTCGCTGTCGCCGGCCCACTAGACGGAGCCGTTTCGGCCGGGCGGAGAAAATTCTTCTGGCGGCAGCAGGCGCGGGTCTGAGCGGCGGTGCACTCGTCGTTGGAATCTAGCGGCGGCAACCGGCTGCGTAGAGTTGACCTTGTATGATGGGAAGGGCGCAGGCATTCGCGCGTAGACAGCGAGAATCGCTAAGCTTAGAGAACCCCAGGGTGGGGTGGCCCGAGACATAAGATATGGGAGGCGTCAATGGTCAGCCTAAGCCGGGCTCAGCTCTATGATTTGGTCTGGGCCAAGCCGATGACACAGATCGCCCGTGAACTCGGAGTTCGCGATCAGCATATCGCGCGGGCTTGCGATGTCTACAACATTGCACGGCCGCGAAACGGTCACTGGCAAAAGATTGAGCACGGCAAAGCAGTCCAAACGAAAGCGCTTAGCACCGACAGGTTCGGGGCAGATGAGATTGTCGTCATCGGCCAAGCTCCCGGTGAACACCTGCCGGAGTCAAAGCTGCTGGGGGTACCCCACGCAGATCAACTTGGCGGATCGACAGACGCACGCTCAGGCTGATGTGCCAACTTAAGGCTCAGCTCCAGCCTCTTCGCCGTCGATTGAGGGCAGGCTATGATGACAGGCAACAAGCGACTGATGAAGGCGAGCGATATCCCCGCCTTCGTTGTGACGCTGATCAAGGCTTGCTGCGATATCTGTGCTGTCGGCGATACTCGCTATGTGCTTGGCGACGTCGAAGAAACGCTGGCGGCGCACGATGAGCTGGAGTGCATAGGCGAAGCGTTTGAAGACCGCGATTCTTTGATACGAGAGAGCGTTGCCTACCTGCGTTCCATCGGTCGGTACCTCGATCCCGGTTCGCCGCCGACGCATTGGTCCGAAAACGAAAAATGGCACACTAGGGAACACGGGGGTGGGTTCATCCTCGGGACAAAACCGCGCCTGCCCCGCCAACGCGCGGACCGATCGACAATAGCGGTCACGGCGCTTTCCGGCTTGTCCCAACATGGCGAATTGGACATGCAGCCAGTGAGCCGGCCGTGTTAACTTCGCCGTGTTGCCGGGATCGAGTCAAAGATGCCGGAATGCGGCCGATTACCAGGCAAGTTCCGCAACTACCTCCAATTGGGAATTGCTCGTTGCACCCAGTAACCGTGACCAGGTGAATGCTTGGTCGAAGGCATCAAGCCATGCAGTGCGAAAATTCTAATCCGCCCGTTTCAACAACGCTCGCGCCATTTCGAAACAAGGTGTTTCGCTCGATCTGGACGGCCACGCAAATATCCAGTCTTGGTTGGCTTGTGCAAACGGTTGCCATCAGTTGGCTGATGGCAACCATTCTAGCGTCCGATCTGATGGTCGCGCTCGTGCAGGCCGACAACTCTCAATAACCAAGTTTGTCGCTGGGTCGTGCGTCTCACGGCGGCGCGGCCCACCGAACGGTTCCCGGGGTCATGTAGACACCGCGCCACGCGCCGCGCCGGTGGCGCGCAGGTATAGTCCTCGGGCTGGCCGGCATGGAGGCGCATATCCGCCCCGGTGGGGTCGATGTCGCTTATCTAGTCGACGACCACCTCAGCCGCGTCGTCCGCAAGCAAAAATGTCAGGTTCATTACAACCGCCATCCGGCACTGTGGGAGGTTTTTCCAAGCAATCAGGCGCTTACTGTGCGCTGAGCGCGCTGGCACGGCTTTTGCACTCTTGATGGTGACTGCACGCAATGGGGCAAGACGAGCAATGCTCTCTCCCCCGAACCCGTGTGCCGTCTCTGAGCGGGAACAAGCTCGCGCAGAAAGCAAGCTTTGGAGATCAACATGGTGGCATTGCGGATCGGGTCCCCGGCTCCTTCGATCAAAGTCGAGAACTGGCTGCGTGGCGAGCCCCTCACCAGCTTTCAGACCGGCAAAGTGTACATCGTCGAATTTTGGGCAACTTGGTGCGGTCCATGTGTGGACGGGATGCCCCATCTGATGCAGCTGCAGGAGAAATACAAGGAGAGCGGAGTTGAGATCGTTGGAGTCGCGGCTTCTGAAGACGCTCCAACGGCCCACGAGGCCCGAAGCAAGTTGGACGCGTGGTTGACCGAAAAGTTCTCGAATCTGAACTATCGGATCGCGTTCGACTCCACAGGCGAAATGGACAAGCTTTGGATGGAGCCCAGCTTTTCTTTCGCGATTCCGACCTCGTTCGTGGTCGACCGGGACGGCCACATCGCCTTTATCGGTCATCCGATGCAACTCGATGAGGTTTTGCCGAAAGTGCTTAACGGCAGCTGGCGCGCCAGCGATAAAGCAAAATCCGCCGATACGGAGCGGATCGCGGAAGGCGAAGCCATAGCGCGCGAACAAGCGCTGAAGAAGCCGATCAATGACAGATATTGGGCGGCGGTGGAGAAAAAGGATTGGAAGACGGCGCTCTCGGCGATCGAAGAGGGCATCGCCTTGTTGCCGGACAAGCTCGGTTTCCGCCGGTCTCATGTGAATCTGTTGCTTCACAAAATGCGCGACATGCAAGCCGGCTTGCCCGTCATGCGCCAATTCGTTCGCGACGCGATTAACAGAAACTCTGAGAATTGGATGGTTGCGGCGCTAGACGAACTCTTCTTTCCGAACTTTGACCATTCGCACTTTCCGTCTGCTGAGCGCTTAGCGATGGGAAAACAGCTGTCCGAACACATCCTGGCACTGAATCCCCCGGAAAGCGACCAATGTAAGCTCCTGCCTTATCCGTTGGCAGCCCTGTACTATCACGAGAGCGGCAACAAAGATCGGGCGATCGAGCTGATCGAGCTGGCACTGAAGTCGCAGGGCGGTCCGGAGCTTATCCGGGACGAAGATGAACAGCACGAAATATCGCATTTGCTGCAGTTCCTGGCCTACTTCAAGGGTGAGAAGGTTTGTTACGGCACTCTATGTGCGGCTCCAAACAATGGCCGATTCGACAGCTGGTATACCGTTTGCGGCTGACCGCCAGGTTTTATGTGAGGGGCAGAATTGGCCGGGCGGACAGCTTTTGATGCGAACGGCGCAAACCGCGCCCGGCTTGTGAAATCGCCTGGCCCGATCTTTTGGGCCTATGTCCGAGGGACGGCGGCCTGCTACGATATGCGCCTTCGGCTAGGCAGGCTATGAGCTGAGCTACGGGTTTGCCCGCTTCGAACCGTTCGCCAGTCTGGCGCAGGGTGCCTCTCGGACCTCCACCACCCTGAGGCTTCATGCCGGTAGCGAATTCGATCTTGGCGGCATGGCCATCAACGCACAAGGGATGGCTTGGCTGGCGGCGTGCCTTTGGCGATGTGGTGCCGCGCCCACGCATGCCTTCGCCGACGGTCCAACGGGGAAGGCCTGTCGCACAATCGATACAGGACTTCAATGCCGGAACACCGGCGCCATCCTCAACAACTCCATAAATGAGGTGTCGGGCTCACAGCTTGGCAGCTTGGTCCAGGCAATTCCGGCCGCCGTCATCCCAATGAGGTGACCTCGACCAGAGCCTCGGCCTTGAATGGCATGATGGAGGTGCATGGGATGGCGGCCAACGTCATTTTCGTCAATCCGAACGGATTTCTTGCGACCGCTGTGGCTTTATCAACACGCCAAGGGCCACGCTGTCGACAGGCGGCGCGAGCTTGGCGCCGGCGGCGTCCACGTCAACCTGTACGATCACCCAGGGGGCGAACGCCCATGACGATCATCGTCGCGCTGGCCGCGATCTGAAGCACGCGTCCGGCGCGCTTCGTGCCTATCCCTTTGGCCGGCTGAATAGATCCCGAGCTGTGCGATCGCGTTCGGCCAGGTTGAAGAAAGCGCGCTGAATGCGGGACTGCCACGCTACCGATAGAACGGCGTGGTCCGCCGACTACGGCGTTGCCGGCCACGTAAGAGTGTTGGTCCGGCGCGAGAGGCAGCACGCATGGCCAGAGAACGCGCATTGCACCGGCCGCCACCACTGTCAAAATGCCGAAGTTGGTGATCCGGCAGGGTTATCAACGCTTAGCTTTTTCCCGCTCTTTGGCGATTAAGCGTTTCAGCGTGGGAACCTCGGGCACCTTTGCAATCACTTCGTCGCCGAGCACCAACGCCGGCGTGCCGGTGATGTACAGCTCGGTGGCGAGCGCGCGATTGCGCTCGAGGGCGTTTGGGATGGCCGGATCATCCATGTCCCGCTTGAGCTGCTCAACATCGAGGCCCACCTGTCGTGCGATAGTCAAGATGGAGAATCCGCTGAGCCGGCCGCGAGCAGCCATAAGGGCGTGATGGAACGGCTCATATTTTCCCTGTTTGCGGGAGGCGAGCGCCGCCACTGCGGCGAATTTTGAGCCCGGTCCCTTGCCCGGATACTCTTTGTAGACAACCTTCAGATTGGGATCGTCCTTGAGGGCTTGCTGGATGATAAGGTCTGCCGTCCGGCAGTCTGGGCAGTTGTAGTCAAAAAACACCACCAGAGGGACGTCGCCATTCGGGTTGCCAGCAGTTGGCGCAGCGGGGTCGTTGAGGAGTGCGTCGCGCCGCTCCGGAATGAGCTTCCGCCAATCCGCGGCAAGCCGACGATGGTTTTCGAGCTGGCGCAGGTAGTCTGTGGCAACTGGATGATATCGCGCCGCCAGCCCAGAAAGAAGCAGGGCTAGGACTAAAAGAGCGACAAGGCTGGCTCTTTGTTCAGGCATGGCTCAGGCTCCAATCAACAGTGAACGGCGGGGCAGCAACGGCTGGCTTTGATGTGAAGGGGTCATCGCTCTATTGTCTTGCCCCGCCGTTCCCGGACTACGGGAGGTAAAGGGGGCTCGTGCTATCCGAAGGGGTGCAAGCTGGCGGTTGCGGTATGACGGCGGCGCCCAATCAGCCGAACCATCCGTGAGCGGCGCTGTGTGCGCGCGAACCGCCCAGCCGTATCGCCGTTCGCCGAGCGGCTTCAGGCGGCCGAGTGCGATGGCTGAGCATGACTGCAGCACAAACCTGCACGTAAAGCTGCTGATACGAGGGCTTGCGGGGCGCGGGACTCGCGCTGCGGTTTGCGGGATCACAATATTCAACATACTTGTCTCCTGACCGGATCGAGGTGGATTCCTCCCTCCCGCGCATCTCCCGTCGCTGCGCTCCGGTCGAACGTTGCACCACCAGGGTCGTCGCAAGCTCCGTGCCAATTGCTGGCGAATCCGTGCACACGCAACTTAACCTACGGCGGAAGCAGCCGCGTCGCAGGAACTGGGGCGGAATCCCCGCCGCCCTGCCCAGTCCGCTCATTCAGCGGTTGGCGGCGCAAACTGCGACTGGACCTTGGCCCACTGATCGGCCGTGCGGAGGCCGCCGTGATTGGAGTAGCATTCGACCGGGAATTTCATCCAGCGCGGCAGCCAGGTCCCGAGTTTCTGGCGACCGTTCTCGCCCGACAGGAAGTCGCGGACGACGGTCTTCTGCGTCTTGACCTTCTCGGCGAAATTGCCGTCCGCGCGACACGCTCGACTGCAACGTTGGCCAGCATGCGTCCGCAAGTTCCTTGTCGCGCAGGAGATCGAAGAAGACATCGTCCGGCTGCCACAATGCGCCCATGCCGACATTCAGATGGTTACCGACCGCCTGGACCACGGCGCATCCGGCCTCCAGCGTCTCGCCATGACGATGGTGAGCGCGCGCACCACATCGTCGTCGGAGAGCTCCAAAGGCGGGCGAAGATAGGCGCCGTGTCATAGTCCCGCCATTGCCGCCGGCCTCGCGCCCTCCTCATCCGGCGCCCCCGAACAAGGCCAAACCTCGCGCCGTTTTTCGGCTCGAGCTCCCGGGTCAAGTTTGAACGTCTCGTTCACGACGATCTGGCGTGCGGCGACTTTAACGGCGTGGGGCCTAGCATCGGATGCGTCAGACGACGTCATGCGGCGTGTCGCAGGCGCTCTCATGGTCTTGGCCCTTCGGGACCGTGCCGATGGCCATGCCTTCTGGCGGCGCGAAGCGCGTGATCCCGTGTCCAAAGGCTGACAGCGGCAGACAAGATGTCAGGTTCACTACAACCGACATCTGGGCACTGTGGAGGTTTTCAAGGCAAATGGCGCTTACTGGGCGCTGAGGTGTTGGCACGGCCTTTGCAAATTGAGAGGTGGCAACACGGATCGAGGGTGACTGCACGCAAATCCGCAAGAGAAGCGATGCGTTCCTCCCCTGAACCCGTGTGCCCCCTCTAAGAGGGAAACAAGAGCATAAAGTCGCGCAAGCCTTAGCAGCAGCGTTGGGGAGCAACATGGAATTGCAGATGAACTGGACGGCACCTTCAATCAGTCGACAACTGGCTGCGTGGCGAGCCCCTCACGAACTTCCAGCCGAGCAAAGTGCTCATTGTCTGGCAGCGGCCAAACGATGCCCGCTGCGACCCGTATAGTCCGGCGCGCCACAAATGACGGAAGTCGACCGGCCGCGTTGCGACAATAGCCCCAAGTTGCGCTCCTGGCGCGCGAACGCTGGGCTTGCCGCCGCACCGCTCGGATCAGCTGCGCCGGATGCGAGCCGTCGACGCCAGCTCTGCGGTTTTCGAAAAGAATCAACGGGTCGATCCCTCAAAGCCACCGTCGGCTGACTTGAGTCCAAGCGCGGTGCCACGTTAGACCGCGATCTCGAAGGTCAATTGCTTGACCGCGTCAGCCAAGCGGGCGTCCAATATCGTGGATGGAGTTCGCGGCGGATCGTTCGAAGCGGTTGCGTCTAACCACGCTGCCCCAGTGCCGCGCTCAAGCCTGAACAGGCTGGCATTATGTGTTTCATCTTTCCTCGCCCTTGGCTGATTGGAGTGGGTCAGCTCACGCGAAGGTCATAAGTTCCGGGTCGGATGGGAAATCGGTCAGGCAAGGCTGAACACGCCCGAAAATACCGGAAGCTTATGACGCTTGATCAGGACGTGGAAACGAGCGTGAGCGTCAAGCAGTTCGTCCAGATCGAAACAGAAGGGGATAGCCAGTTGCTTTGTCACGAACGGAGTGAACACAGTTGGCGCGGGCACGACGGCAAGCTCGGCAAGAGCTTTCAGCCCCGCGATCGTACTATCGGATGGTTCTATTCCCGTCAGGAGGCAACTGCCGGCACGGAAAGGACCGAAAACGTCGACCGCATCAGCGAAAATAGGCAAATAGTCGCTGAAGACATACGTGCCTTTGAAGCCGCGGATATATTTTCGTCGCACCTCGGCGCCGACTATCTCGACTCCGGTATTAAACCGTGTGACGCCTGCTTCCCGAAGTTGAGTAAGATATTCTATCCGTCGTACTCGGTCGTTCCTGACGCTCGGAGGAACCACCTGGGATAAATAAATGTCGTGTGCGTAGCCTGCTTCACGCAGTCGTCGTGCGAGTGCCGAGTGCCGTTCCAGTTCTGTTGCTTCGTCCTTGATGCTCCCTGTGCAGAGCCAGACAATGTCATACAGACTGTTGAAGTTATGACCGTTACGCTCAATATAGGAGAGGCACTCTTGGAAGTTGGATTGGTAGTCTGTGCTACCCCCGCCTTGTATGGCCATTACCTCCCATTCGTTCTCCTTAAAGCAATAATCACAAGAATAGCAGCAATAAACATGATGATCAAAAACGAAGCTGCGAGCGCCATTTTTGCGTGTCATGCCGAAATTGTACATACCGGTCGGCGCTCTGTCTGGGTCAATAAATTGACGGCAGGGTACGTGCTCGGTCACACCATTGATTGTCGCGATCAGCGCCTCGCCGTCGAACATGAAGGGCGAATCGGAGTTCACTCTCGCGGTGATTTTCTTTCGGAATACTCCGTTGGACAATTCAATCTCGATGCGGGGGATCACTTGCCCCAAGATCGGGAACCGGATTTCTGTCGTGAGAAGCTGGACCCCATCGCGAAGTACGCCGAGGCGCATAACCTCCTCAATGCGAAGGTTATGCTTGTTTTCCAGCGCAATGCCAAATCGGGTCAATCGCTTGCTTTGAACACTCATGGTCCTCTCCCAATCCATCCTATCGACCAAAGACGCGCGGCACCGCCCTCCCCTGAAAAATGGATCGGCAGATCCCTGAGTCCGATAAAAACAGTTGCTTTGCGGACTTTCCCTGGGGTCGGGAACCGGTGCTTCGGTCGATCGGCTAAATCTCTCCCATTCGCGCAGGACACCGCAAGAACTGTGCCAGCTGCAGGAGGCGCCGGGGATCGCGATACGAGATACTGTTTAATGGTAGCGTCGCGCCAACCTTTGAGTGGGCGCAGGGGTTGTCGGTCGCGGACCTGCATGCGGTGATGGAGCTCTCGCGCCAGGTCACCAATGGTCTTGTGATTTGTGCCGTAGCGTTTGGCCCGCGTCCTCAGGCCGTCTTGACCATGCTGTTGGTGCCCCACGTCCGAAGTTGGGTATCCGAATGAACCACACCGTCGACGTCCCGCATATGTCTTGTGGCCGTATCCGAGCATCCAAAAGTGCGCCCTCAGGTAGCAACCGCGACCAGTGACCCTGTCACTCCGCTTTACGGTTGAGTGCCTTTCAAATGGTCTCGTCTTGACTTTCAAATAGTCACGTTGATAATTTCTATCAGTCACCACTGTAATTTCAATCGGTCAGGAGATCAGAAGGATGGCTGATTACCCCCGCTTCGTTGAGAAACGCATCAAGGATGCGCTTTCAGACACTCGTGTCGTCTTGGTTGCTGGCCCTCGCCAATCCGGGAAAACGACCCTTGTGAGAAGGATGGCGGGCGTTGACGTCGCGTATCTTACTTTGGACAACGCGACTACGCTTGAGGCGGCGCAACAGGACCCCGTCGGATTCGTAAGGGGCATTGACCGAGCAGTAATCGACGAAATCCAGCGTGCTCCAGAACTTCTGCTCGCGATCAAGGAAAGCGTGGATGCCGATCAGCGTGCGGGACGCTTTCTTCTTACGGGTTCCGCCAATTTGATGACGCTTCCCCGTGTCGCGGATTCGCTCGCTGGACGTATGGAGATCGTTCGGTTGCTGCCTCTGGCACAGAGCGAAATTCATGAAAATAAACCGAGCTTTCTCGAAAACCTGTTTCAAAACAAAATAGCCGCAGTTAAAAATCTAGTCCTCGGCGGAGATCTCGTCGGCGCTGTTCTTGCAGGAGGCTACCCAGAGGCGTTACGGCGCCCATCATGGTCACGGCGGCAGGACTGGTATGCGGACTACATAGCGGCGATCGTCCAGCGGGACGTTCGCGACATAGCTCAGATTGATCAAATCAGCCAAATGCCCAGGCTCCTCCGCGTGCTTGCCGAACATTCTGGGCAGCTAGTGAACTATTCTGCCATCGGCAACTCGCTCGCAATGAATCACGTCACGACACGGAAATATGTGGACATCTTCGAAAGCCTTTTTCTGGTTCGAACCTTGCAACCTTGGTTCAGCAACAAACTCAAGCGGCTTACGAAAACTCCGAAAATCCACTTCCTGGATTCCGGCCTCCTCGCCGCGCTCCGGGATTTATCGCCTGATCACATCAGGAGTGACCGCGGAAAGTTCGGAGCATTGCTGGAAACTTTCGTATTCGCCGAAATTCTCAAGCTTGCAAGTTGGGCTGACGACCGTTTCGAGTTCTCTCAATCCCGGGACAAGCAGCAGAACGAGGTCGATATCGTCATAGAGGACAGGAGAGGTCGAGTGACAGGGATTGAGATAAAGGCAGCAGCCACAGTTACAAGCTCAGATTTCAAGGGATTGAGAATGCTGGCAGAAGCATGCGGAGATCGTTTTGTCTCTGGAGTGGTGCTGTACGACCACGATAAGATTGTCCCATTCGGAGAGCGCCTCCATGCGGCACCGCTTTCGGTACTTTGGGGGTAGAGCAGGTACGGTGCCGGGTGGCTGTTGCTACAGAATTCCGGAAGATCGCGAATGGGCTTATGACGAAGCTATACGCGCGGGTGTCGACCACGAGTACGCGAAGCGGCTCCTCGATCCGATCTACCCGTCAGAGCCAGAGGTCTACTCCGAGCGCAAGCCGCGGACCGTTCTGGAGAAGCAGCGGACGGCATTCGTCTTCGACGCGTATTGAAACGTCCCCAGCCGCCTTGACCTGTTCCCCCTATTTGCGCCGGCGGGAAAACTGACCGAGACTCATCCGCCATTCGGTAGCAACAGCCACCAAGGACCGCCTTCGACGCTGGGCTATCGCAATTGCGATGGTGAAATCCGATCAGATGCATTTCTATGTGCGCCTGCAACGGAGAGAGGCCGATGATGAGAACAACCAAAGGAAGCTGTCTGTGCGGAGGCATTGCCTACGAGGTACATGGCGACTTGCGATCGTCGCCTGCCACTGCAATCAGTGCCTGAAAGCATCTGGTCATTACGTTGCAGCGACTCAGGCTGAACTCAAGGATGTCGTCATCAAAGGCCACACGCTGAAATGGTTTCAGTCCTCTGAAACGGCCAAGCTAGGCTTTTGCTCGAACTGCGGCAGCAACCTGTTTTGGCATGGTTTCGGAAGCCATTTGGGCCGGCACCATCGACGGCCCAACCAAACTAAGGATGGAGAGCCAGTTGTACCCTGAATCGGCTGGCGACTACTATGATCTCCCCGATATTCCCGTAGTGGAACAATCGTCCCTCAGAGAATGAACATATGGTCATGCTGTCAGGGCTAGACTAGGACCGCAGTTCGCGATGCGGCGGTCGGTCAGGTCTGGTGGCGCCTTTCTCGAGATGACAACCAAGACCCATGCGCAGCTCGAAAGCGTACGACACGAATCCCCAAAGACACGGCCTTTGGTAAAATATCGATGGACTGCCTGGTCGTCACGAATCGAAGAGATCTTACAAGCGCCTCTGTCGTCGTGACGCTCCCATGCGCAATCTGGCCATCGCGCATCCCTGAATTCTGACCGCAAGGATGCCCCATCAAAATCGGATCAAAATCGGCTGGCCACGCTCTTGGTGCCGGTACCAGAAGTCCGCAAGTACCCCGGCAGCGCCGTCAATGTGGGCCGACCCGGCCGAAGATCCGCAGACGCAGTTCCAGTGCAACGAAAGACGCAGGCTAGACGGCCCTCTTGTTGCCCCAGAGCAGAACGTGCAACTGCGGCAGCACGCGGGCTTCGAACCACCTGTCGCGGGTTACCTTTTCAACCAGCCACTCCATGCGTTTCATTATTCCATCCAGATCGACAGACGCGTCTTCGTTGCCAGCACGGGGCGGCGTGTGATTGCCGGGTTGCAGGTAGACCGGAAGGTGCGGAAATCGCTCCGCGGCGCCTTTCGCGTAGGCGTAGTCGCTCTCGTCGAAAACAACGAGCTTGAGCACGATTTGCGGCTTTTCCTGCGCCGCATCGACACACGCCTCGAGAGCGGCCCAATTGGTCCTCATTTCGCTTGAGGGCGGCTTTGGGCTGAGAATCAGCACGTCAAGGTCGGCAAACCAGTCCCTGACCACGGAACCTTGGGTTTCCAGCGCAAAACGGTAACCTTCACCATGGCCTCGCTCGATGAGCGGACCGAGCGGCTGGATGGCCGGATTGCCGCCTGACAGCGACACCATCACCGGGCGGCCGCCGGAAAGCGCAACCACGTTTTGCCACACCGCGCTTATGGACATCATCTCCCATTCATGGCGGAATTCATTGTCCACCGCATGCAGGCTGTCGCACCAGGAACAGCGATAGTCACACCCGCCGGTTCTGATGAAGACCGTCGGCAAACCGATGAGCACGCCCTCGCCCTGGATCGTTGGCCCGAAAATCTCGCTGACGCGAATTGCGAGATGCGTATCGGTCACGGGCGGTACTCCGCCCAGGTTTTCGGTGTTTCGCTCACCCGCACGGCCGAGGTTTCGGGTAGGCGTGCCTTGCACCATTCATAAAAATGTCTGGCCAGATATTCCGCCGTGACTTGCTCTTGTCCCAGCACGTCGTTGAGATGTCGATGGTCGAAGCTCTCGTCAATATAGCGTTTGAACGGCGCTAAATCATGATAGTCGCGCACGAAGCCATGCTCGTTCAGTTCCTTCGCCGAAAGATCCACTTCAACGATGTAGTTATGCCCGTGCAGGCGCGCACACTGGTGGTCGGGCGGCAAGGACGTGAGCTGATGCGAGGCCGAGAAATGGAATTCCTTGGTGATGCGGAACATTACGCGCTTCTCCTCCGCAGCGCGTGGAGCCAGAAGTTGGAGTCCTCGTAATCGGTGGGGTCCGGGTGCCCAGAGAGATGAAACGCCTCGCGCCGCTCGACGCAGGTCCCGCACCTCCCGCAGTGACGCTCGGCGCCCTTGTAGCAGGACCAAGTCTGTGCAAATGGCGTGCCGTATGTTGCTCCATCCCTAACAATGTCCGCCTTCGTGAGATTCACATAAGGCGCATAAAGGCGAATCTTCGCGTAGCCGTCGAGCGCGTGGTCTTGCATCATCTGGAAAGCGTCGATGAAGGCCGGACGGCAGTCGGGATAAATGAAATGATCCCCACCATGCACGGCAGTCGCCACCGCTTCGACCTTGTGCGCGGCGGCAAGCCCGAAGGCGGTGGCCAACATGATGGCGTTCCGGTTCGGCACCACCGTCACCTTCATCGTGTCTTCGGCGTAGTGCCCGTCCGGCACATCCACACTGTCTGTCAGCGCGGAGCCGGAAAGGCCGCGACCGATTTCGCGGATGTCGATGATGCGATGCGGGACGTTCAGACGCTCAGCGCAAAGGGCGGCGAAGCCCAATTCCTTCCGGTGCCGTTGGCCGTAATCGAAAGATAGGAGGCCGGCGAGCTCGTACTGCGCTGCCACCTTGTGAGCAAGAGTAACGGAGTCCAATCCGCCGGAGCAGACGACGAGTGTCTTCATCATTGGGTCCTTGTTTTAACCGGGTAGGCTGCGACCGGAGATTTCTCTGCGCTCCCAGTACTTCAGGAAATCCATTTTGTGAAGTGAACGGGGGACGAGTTTGATGCGCTGACGCGCCGCTGTGTGCAAGGCGCCCTGAGGCGGTGAGCCTGCAAGGAACACGGACTAGCGAAACGGCACGCTTCAGTGGATGTTCAAAGGCGAGCCTACCAGAATATGCTCTGAAGGAGGTCCGGATCTTCGGAAAACAAGGTTCTCGACGCTTCGATCAAGCGCCCGGCGGCCCCTAGCTTCGACGACGCCACCGCGAAGTTTTAACAAGACGGCCCGAGAATGGGCTTGCCGCAAAGAACGGACTTACCAGGTGGGATACGCCGAAATGCAGATGTCTGGAATGATCACGACATCAATTGTCGCGGCAACTTGGCTGGCCGGCTCTTCGGGTTCCGTTGATCCCGCGCATTCCGCTTCAGGATCGGTTCGAACCGGAGCACGCACCGGTCAATGGCCGACCGGCAAACCCTAAATGACCGGTCGTGACCGACATCTGTGAACAAGCCGTGTGCGTCGGTTGCAATCACCCCTGTGTTGCGCGCAGTTACCTTATGGCAGTGGATGAACTGGATTTGATGGTTTTCCAGATGGCGATCGAAAGCGTCCGCTCGCTCTCCTTAAGCTTCGCTGAAAAAGCCGCGGAGATAGCCACCAGGAGCCGCGGTATCCTGCTTTTCGACGTGCGGGTCGACGGCGACGCGGAGGTCCAGCGGGTCGCAGCCATCCGATATCAGGGCGACCAGACCGGCGTGCTTGCGTTGGACAGACAGGGCCTTGTTACCCACCATTGCATCGTCAATGGTAGCTTCTCACATTTCATTGCGCCATTGGAGAACTGGAACAGCATGCCTCTGTCGATGCAGGCCAAGATCGATGCCAACGGCCATGCCAGTCTCTTCCTAGGGGCCTTGCGAAATGCCGGACATATGCTGGGCAGCTAGAATTTGGCTACAATCATTTGTGGATTTTTGCATGCGGGATCGCAGCCGGCATTGCTGGCACGATTGTCGTAAACGGCTTCGGCGATCGCGGCAAAGCAATGGCCGCGATGGCGATCAAAGCGTAGGCCTTGCACCGATGCTCGATCGTGTAGAGGCGAGGTCTGCGCCTAGCATTGAGAAACATGCACGGAGATTGCGCAAAGCGCAAATGCATCAGGTATTTGATGGCACGAGCCCCCCTCATGCAAATGGAGCCCGCCGCGGCCGCTGTCGTCCGATCGTGCCGCCGAACTCGAGGGCGCCGATCGACCACGCTGGAGGAAGCGCAAGGCCTCGCGCTAAGGCAGAGGCGCAAGCGAAGGCCGAACACTGGCTGGCTGCTCGGGATCTGATCGATGCGTGTCGGACAAGGAGGCGTTGGATTGCAGCCCTACCTCGACGTTCCCAGAAGCGCGCCGGCAGCCTGGGCGGGGGGCTTGGGGTTAGACTGCCGGCGCACGCCACTCACGAAGAGCGGCCCCTTTTCGCGGTTCCGACACCCATAGTCAACCCAGTAGCGTCTGGGGCCCGTTGTGCTCTTGTCAGAGCGGCGCGCGATGCCGCCATGTCGGCCGATCCTGCTCAACGTAGGTGGGCCGCTCTCGTCGGCCAACTTGATGCTCCAGCCAGTATCGCCTTGCCGACCAGCATGAGTTCGCCGTTAGCAATCCTTCGTCGCGAGCCGATGCTATCGTGCACGTGTCGCAGTTCCAACTTCCTGTTCGGCGAGCCCGTGTGCAATTTCCTCACTCGGACAGTGGACGAGAATTCTATTGGCGGTACTGCGTCAGAAGGCATTCGCGTCCAACGGAATTAAGCGTCGACTATCAGTTGCAAACTACACATCACAAGGTAGCGGATCTTCCACTCATTTGCAGATTATCCGACGGATCACGCGGCGTCTGATATGTCCGACTCTGCCTCAAGAATTCCCACAGGTATGGACAGCGATCTCGCTATCCGATCCCGATAGCCCTTGTTGTACCTCAGACCCGACTCGATGTTTTGGATTTCCTCAGCGGCAAGCCCGCACGCCACCGCGAGGTCCTCGATCGAATATCCAAGGTGCTCACGATAAGCGCGGATGATGTGGGTTCCCTCTGACATAGCCATCAAGACTGGCTCGGGAATGCGCGAATCCTTCATAGATACCTCCAAGAAGAGAGGAGCGCCTGATAAATCGGGAGATTTCCTCCCCGACCTGGCGCACCCAGCAAATCAAAAAAATGGACGTCGATTCGGCCGGACCGGCCTCATCCAATCCCGGGAATGGGCCACCTGAAATTGGCAGCCGGGTCGGGATATGGTGGCTCACCTGGTTCTGATCAAGTTCCAACAAGCGGCCAGCCCTGAGATCGCCTGATCGACTATACGGCATTCGTCCTGCGATCCCGACTCGTTCTCGCCGATGACTTACTTGAGCAGCAACTCGCCCCCCTGCCGCCGCCTCCGTCCAGGAGTCCCCACACTTTTGGGCTCCGGAACCCCGCGTCTTTATGATCCAACCGCTTGCATACCGCGCTTAGGGCGAGTCGCCGGCTACCGGAACCGACCCCAGTAACGCAACGATTTGTTGCACCCGTTTTTGCGAAGCCACTGCCTCAGCAGAGGCGATTTGCAGCTCTTGCAGCAGGGCGGCACGATCGTTCGCCTCCAGCTCCAGTGGACCGGCGCCTATTCCCGACAATAGCCATGAGGGACTCACGGCCAAGATGCCCGCCATCATCGCAAGGCGATTGGATTGCGGCGCGGCGCGGTCGCATTCCCATGCTTTCCAGCATGCCGCCTGGACACCAAGCCGGCGTGCGGCCTGCGCCATTGTAAGTTTGGTGACCTCGCGAGCGAACGAAATACGTCCCCCCAGAGTATCGGATGGCGCGAAATCACTAGGGTCGGTTTGAGTAAGAATTAGCTCGGTCCTCCTATGGCTTGGTTCAATTCGTTTCGGGCATGACCTGCTGCGAACTCCGACCATGCCGGCCATCGTTCCGATTCGAAGCCGGCCAGTCTAGACAGGATTCGGCCCCATCATTAAAGGGCACGTTAAGGTGTTGGCGCTTTCGGATGGAGGAGCATCGCCACCTAAAAGCGTCACAATCATTCGACTGTGACCGATTTCGCGAGATTGCGCGGCTGGTCGACATCTGTGCCCATGAAGAGCGCCGTATGGTAGGCAAGAAGCTGTATCGGCAGCGAGAAGATCATTGGCGCGATAATGTCGTCGACGGCCGGCAGCACGATCGTATGCATGGTGTCGAGTTTCGATGCGGCGGCCCCTTTTTCATCGGTGATGAGGATAATCCGCCCTCCACGGGCAGCCACTTCCTGCATGTTGGAGACGGTCTTGTCGAAAAAGCGATCATGTGGCGCGATGACGATCACTGGCATGTTCTCGTCTATCAATGCGATCGGACCGTGCTTCAATTCACCTGCCGCATAGCCCTCGGCGTGGATGTAGGAAATCTCCTTGAGCTTCAGCGCACCTTCCATCGCCAGCGGGAAACTGGTGCCACGGCCGAGATACAGGACGTGACGACACTTCGACAATTCGCGCGACAGGAGCTCGATCTCGGGCTGGATGCTGTCGAGTACCCGGCCCATGACGCGCGGCACTTCGGCGAGGCTTCTGACAAGCGCCTGCGCCTCGTCTTCGGTTACGGTTCCGCGGGCCCTGGAGGCGCCGATGGCGAGTGCGGCAAGAACGGCAAGCTGGCAGGTGAAAGCCTTGGTGGAGGCGACGCCGATCTCCGGTCCGGCAAGGATCGGGAAGACCGCATCGGCCTCCCGAGCGATGGTCGATTCGCAGGCATTGACGATGGCGCCAATTTTCAGCCCAAGCTCCTTGCAGTACCTCAGCGATGCGAGCGTATCGGCGGTTTCGCCAGATTGCGAAATGAAAAGGGCCGCCGACTGCGGCGACAACGGGATCTCGCGGTAACGGAATTCGGACGCGACGTCGATTTCAACCGTCAGGCGCGCATAGCGCTCGAACCAGTATTTTCCGATCAGTCCGGCAAGATAGGCGGTTCCGCAGGCAGAGATCGCCAGGCTCGGGATCCTGGCGAAATCGACGCCAGAAACCATGTCGGCGCGATTCTCTATGATGTTGATATAGTGGCCGAGCGCATGGGCGATGACCTCGGGCTGCTCGTGAATTTCTTTTTCCATGAAGTGGCGATGGTTGCCCTTGTTGGCCAGAGCGGCTGCGGCGGTGGAGGTCTGGCGCGGACGCTCGACAGGATGGCCGTCGAAATCGAAGATATGGGCGCCCGTCTTGCCGATCACAGCCCAGTCGCCGTCGATGAGATAGGTAACTTCATTGGTGAAGGGAGCAAGCGCGATCGCGTCGGAGCCCAGGAACATCTCGCCGTCGCCGTGACCGATCGCCAGCGGTGGTCCGTTGCGCGCCGCCATGATGGTCGACGGATCATCCTCAAAGAGGATGGCGAGCGCGTAGGCACCCCTGACGCGTTTCAGCATGGCAGCCATTGCTTCTCGCCGCCTCATGCCCTCCCGGCGGTGTCTTGCCAAGAGATGCGCGACCACCTCAGTGTCGGTGTCGGTCTGGAACTCGGCTCCGGCCGCCGCCAATTCGTCCTTCAGCTCGGTGAAATTCTCGATGATGCCGTTATGGACGACGGCGACACCGTCGGTAAAGTGCGGGTGCGCATTGCGTTCGGTTGATGCTCCATGGGTTGCCCAACGCGTGTGGCCGATTCCGATGTTGCCGCTCAGCGGCTCTTCCTTGAGTCTCGTCTCCAGATTGACGAGCTTGCCTTCGGCGCGTCGGCGGTGCAAGGCGCCCTCGGTGATCGTCGCAACGCCGGCCGAATCATAACCGCGATATTCCAGACGCTTCAAGGCGTCGACCAACCGGTCCGACACCGGCTGTTGCCCAACGATGCCAACAATCCCGCACATGTTTGTCTCCGCATTCTTCCCGGGCAGCTTCAGCCCGCGCATAATCACGAGCACGGACACCCACCCGGCTCGCTTAGATTCAGGATCTTGTAGAAGCATTCCGTAATATTGGTACAATCGATTGTAAGGATGAGTACCATCCACCCAATGGATAGACCAAGACGCGCCTAGATCATGATCCTCGTCGCCGCCGATCAAGATCCCGATTGCCCACCGCCCTTTGACACGCTGGCTTGCGCCGGCAGAGCTTAGCCCGCGGAGGCATCTCCCAGTGCGCTGTTCGTCGGCGTGGCCGAAACCGAGGTCAACGGGGTTCGTTGGCGCAGGCAACAGAGCGCGTCTAGTGACGGTTACCGCTTAATTTTCCCAATAGGGCGCAGCGCATAAACCTACTAAGCCTGCAACACAAATCTAAGGACCGGTCGATTCATTCAAGTTTGGCAGCTCAATCGGTGCCATCCCGCCTTGATTCGAACAGGTACTTATGCGCTGGCTGGCGCCATGGCGAGACCCACAGCGCCAGCAAATCCAACTGTGCAGACAACCGCTCGGGGCCGAAGAGACTGGAATGGCGGCATAGCCTCATCTTGCCTTACTCACGGTCGGGGAAGGCTATTTCGGGACTTTCGCAATCAGCGGATCACAGGCTCTCCATGGAAGCGGCGGCGCGATGGAGGAGAAACCCCGAAGCCGACTTCCATCATCAGCCTTGGCCTGTGCGCCGGCACGGTACCCATATGGAAGCCGAACGGATCCTCGATGAAACCAAGACCGGCCTCTCCGGTCAGCGTGACCGGGCTCTGCTCGCCGTAGACCTCCAGAACCTCTTGCGCGGGATGGCCGACGAGAAGGGTAAGCTGGTGCTTGAGGGCGCGGCGGTTATGGCTGCCGCGGACATAGACATGTGGGCCGGTGCCCTCGTCGACCGGCACAAGGTAGAAGAAGAACTTCAGCATCCGCCAGTCATCGAGGTCGAAGTGGTATTTGCCAAGCGAAGCCATGTTCTTGTCGGCCTCGGAGGCTTGGCCGGTCGGGAAACTCCACCAGACACGCGTGGTGATCAGCTTCGCCTGGCCGCCGAGATAGTGCGCGGCGATATCCACGAGCAGCGGATCGTTTTGGATGGCGAGTGCCGCATTGCAGCCGAGAATGCGCTCGAAATAGTGGCCGCTGAGCAAGGGACGGCCGAACCGGGCCTCAGCCTCCGCATGCTCCGTCGGCATGAATTCGAGGCGGCGGTCGAAATTGCCGAAGCAAGGTGTGCACGTGGCGAACGCGGCAACATCTTCAGAGACCGTTGTTGGCAGGACGAGGCCGGAAAACAGCCCATCCGAGCGTAGCGCGTCGACAATGTCTTTGCGATTGACGCCAGCGAACATCGTGTCCTGGGCTCTTTGCGACCTTCGGACCGGCTTTGCCCCACGCCAGTGCATTCTCCGTGCCGGCATGGTGCGCGCCAACATGAACATCGGCAGCCATGCCGGATTCTCGCGAATATCCGAGAGATAGGTCGGGATGCGTACAGCGATGCGATGAAGCATGCTGCCGTTTCGCGCGATCGCCTCAAGGCTTGCAGCGCCGGCTTTGTCGGAGTTCATATCGGTCATCAGAGTCCTCGGGGTATGTAATGCACTATCGACGAAGCATAGGCTCAGTGCTTCGTCCGTTTACCCAAACCTCGATTCCCGCCGCGAATGGACTAACCGCGCGTCACGTTTTGTGCAATGCACAATGACCCGATCATGGCCAACCTAGTCAGATCCCGGCGCCTTTTCGAATAGGCCATTTACTAGCTCTCACCACAATCACATCAGGAACTGTCTGTAGCCGCCGCCCATCAGGTAGCGGCCACGTTGGATGGCGCGACGCACCTGGTCGCGTAGATGGTTGCCTGGATGAGACCAATCTTCTTCGACACGCCGTCTCCCGAACAGGGCAATGGCGATCTCCTGATGGGATGCGCCAGCAAGCGAGCCATCCAAAGCCTGGAGCACGATACGAAGACGCCCTCCGCGAGGTTCTGGCGGAAGGCAAGCAGCTGCCAGGCGGCCGCAACCATTGATGTCATTCAGGAACTGAAGGGCGGCGACATGGAACTTCAGGTGCCGCGGCGGCACGATTGCGTCGACATATAACCGCAACGGGCAGAGAACGGAGGCACCGGAAACGGCGATCTGCAGAGTCCGACAGTCCTCCCTAAGCAGCACGTGCTGCATGCCGGCAGGTGTCAGCAGGACGTCCTTGCCGCATGAGAGCGAAGAAAGATCAAGCGGTTCAAAATTGTGGTCGAGCCCAACCGGCTCCGCGGCCGCTCGCAGGACGCGGGCGCAATCGCGAGGATCCCAAAAGACCTTTGCCGACGTGGCGTCCAATTGTGGCGCATCCGCGAAAAAGGAGGCTCCATTCCCTGAGGCAAGATGATCTTGTCGTCAGCTCGATTATCTTCGTATCGGCGTGTCCTGGGACGATGCACGCTGCCGGCGCCATTTCGGCGTGGTCGCGCTGGAATTGGGGATTGCGCCGAAGAAATTCCCAGGCCCAGGCAGTGCGCGGCAATCGTCTGGCGTAGTGGTAAGCTTCGTGGCGACGCCAGTCCGGCCAGCATACAAGACCGACCGTCGCATCCTTGGGCAGACCAGCATCCGTCACGGCTCAGTTGTCCACAAAAGCGCTATGCCGAAGGGCCTAAAACCGGTTGCCACAGTACCGGTCCGCTCAGCCGCCCCCTGCTGCGGACGCGCAAAAGGCTCACGTGGGAAATCTCGAGGAACCCGGCCACCGCCTCCGTTTTGCCGACGGGCATCGCCTGTCCGATGCGCGACAATGGCCACGTTGCGAGGCGAAGGATCCGTTCCATGCGCGTATCGGTCACCGTTACTATCCGGGTGAGATCATTGGCCAAGCCGAACTCGATCATACCGGCGAACAGCTCGTAGGTAGCCTGCGCCAGCCCGCCCGCCGCCTTGGGCGCTGACGGAGGGAGATCGAGCGCGAAACGACTGCTCTCCCATATGTCGGCGGTCGAGGGCACAACGTCAGCACCCAGCAGCACCGGGAACGTGTCGCGCAACATTGTGGGCCCGGTGCTGGGCAAAAGACGCACGCAACCGCGAATTCGCCAATCGGATCCCTTGAGAAGCAGATAGACAGGCTTGAAGCCATCAAATGTGTCGGTTTCCATTTCGTCTTTGGTCTGAACTTCCCAATCGAGCCTTGCCTTGAACACCCGATATCTGAGCCCGTGCATCTCTTTGAGCTCGCTTGCGAACTCGCCGTAAAGGTCCGGTGTTATCAGCTGCATCATGGTCGCCTCCGTGCGGGATGTGTTCCCGCCATCGAAGGGCAAAGCTGACGGTGATGCAGCCTGTAGACGTTTACAGCTATCTTGGCGGAAGGATCACGATCTCGCCTGACCGGACGCAGCCAGGCGCGCGACGGCCTGGTTGACCGTCCGCACGCCAAGCTTTGCCTTGGCGTTTTCCAGATGGAAGGTCACCGTGCGCTTCGAGACGCCGAGGATCTGGCTGACGTCCCAGGCCGACTTGCCGCGCGCCGTCCATTTCAGGCATTCGAACTCTCGCGGAGTGAGCGTTACACCATCCACCACGCGATCGTCGGCGAGCCTGCGCCGGACATGGATGTGAAAGTTGATCGCCACCAGCTGCAACGCTTTTTCATAACGTGTCAGTGACCGCAAAAGGCGCGGATGGGATTCGTCGGAAGCAAAGGTCAGCGCAGCAAACCGGCCGCGATGATCATGCATGGACATCGTCAATCCGCCGCGGATGCCATACTCAGCTGCATTATCCAGAATTTGTTGCTGTGCCGTCGGCAGGCACTGCCGAGCGCGATCCACGCCCCAATCAAAAGTATCCCAGCCTTGCAACCCGCGCAGGATCACCGGATCAAGGCTGTGGTACCGCTGTTGCAGATAACGTGATGTCCAGGATGAAGGATAGTTGGAGATCAGGCGCGGCGCATCGCCGGGGACCGACGGGTAAGTAAAATAGGCGAAGAGCGGAAAGTCGAAGCCGGCGGCGGCGAACGCTATTGCCTCACTGAGATCGGCAGCATCAACGCTTGCATAGAGTTGCTCGACGAAATTTTCAAACACGCGATGCATCTGCGCTTTGCATAACCTCCGTGAATGTCGCTCGATGCCAGGCAGAGCACGGGTTTAAACGATCACGCACCGATACAGCGCGTACGATCTCGTCCCTTCATCGCCGCCATTGCTTTCCTGCTTCTGCTTGCGGAGCGTGACCCACAGCCGAGAACCTCGTTAATTTGTTAAGCCAAACGGTGATGTTCTGACGTTGTCGATGAGCCGTGTGTCGCCGAGCCAAGCCGCGACAAGCAAGCGTGCCGGTCGGTGAACGCTTGTCATCGGTTGCAGATCCACCTCGCCGCGAAGCTCCAGGTATTCGACCTCGCGGTAGCCCGCAGACAAAATTGCTGCGCGCGCCTCAGCAAGTGTTTCCAGGAGGGGACCGCCGCGTGCAAGCCGATCAGCCGTCTCGAACAGGACCGATGGTAGCTTCGGGGCAATGGTGCGCTCGGCTGGCGAGAGCCGGGCATTGCGCGAGGATAGAGCGAGACCATCGCCTTCGCGGACTGTCGGACAGTGAACGATGGTGATTGGAATATCCAGATCCTGGACCAGCCGCTTGACAAGCCGAAGCTGCTGAAAGTCTTTTTCGCCGAAAAAGGCGAAATCAGCGCCGGTTTGCAAGAAGAGTTTGGCAACGACGGTCGCCACGCCATCGAAATGGCCCGGCCGAAACGCGCCGCACAGGCCTTCACTGACGCCGGAGACTGAAACGGTCGTGGCGAAGCCCGGCGGATACATCTCCTCTGCATCCGGCACATAGAGCAGATGCGCGCCCAGCGACGCGAGCTTTGCCGCATCTTGGCTTTCCGTCTGGGGATAGGCGGCAAGGTCGGCGGCACTGTTGAACTGCTTGGGGTTGACGAACAACGTCACGATGACCCGCTCGGCCTTCTGAAGGGCTGCACGCACGAGGCTCAGATGTCCTTCATGCAAGGCCCCCATGGTCGGCACCACTGCGACACTTGCGCCCGAGCGGCGCCATCCCGCCACAACAGTGCGAAGCTCGGCAACGGTTCGAACGATCGGCACGCTCATGCGAAGTCTCCGGGCCTCGACGCGGCGGCGTAGACATGTTCGGCCGCCGGAAAGCGCCGGTCCCTCACATCGGCGGCGTAAGTGCCGATTGCCGCCTCGGCCTCTGAGCCTAGTTCGGCATAGCGCTTGACGAATTTCGGCCGAAAGTCGGTGAACATGCCCAGAATGTCGTCAACCACCAGAATCTGGCCGTCGCAGGCTGGCGAGGCGCCGATCCCGATCGTTGGGATGGCGATCTGCGCAGTGATGGCCTTTGCAAGCGGCTCGGGCACTTTCTCCAGCACCACTGAAAAAGCGCCGGCCTCCGTGACCGCACCGGCGTCGCGCCTGATCCGCTCAGCATCGTCTCCCAGCCCCTGCACGCAATAGCCGCCGAATGTGTTGACCGCCTGCGGCGTTAGTCCGACATGGGCCATCACCGGGACGCCGCGGGCCGTCAGGAAGCGGATGGTTGCTGCCATGCTCTCGCCGCCCTCGAGCTTCACCGCTGCACAGCCGGCCTCTGCCATCAGGCGCGCAGCGTTGCGGAATGCCTGCTCTGGCCCCTCTTCGTACGAACCGAACGGCAGGTCGACGACCAGGAGGGCCCGCTCGAGCCCGCGCCGCACTGCCTTGCCGTGCATGATCATCATGTCGAGGGTGACTCCCAGCGTCGAGGACAGGCCGTGCAGCACCATGCCTACGCTGTCGCCGACGAGGACGATGTCGCAGTGTCGATCAACCAGCTTCGCGATCGGCGTGGTATATGCCGTCAGGCATACGAGTGGAGTCTGGCCCTTCCGCAAGCGAATTTCCGGCGGTGTAATAGCGTTTGTATCTCCAGCTGCGCTCACCCCGTGCCTCCTTCCCTTGCGTTACCCCCGACGGGCGTCGCGTTTGGCACATTTTTGTGCAAGTGCGAAGAGCTAAAAAAGGCCGTGCAGCACTGCGGTGTTGACGTGCGGGCAGCCACGCTTACATTAAATCGATTAAGGCGCCCGAGACTGGGCTAACCACTTTCGCGAACATGGACCATCAGGCAACAGGAACCGGGAAAGACAGAGGCGCCATCAAGGCTGACGAAGTCAAAGTGGACCTGATCGCCGTTGTCGTCTCCGTAAACGACAGTGAACCCTGTGTCCTCACCATCGGGCAGGCGGACACCCTGCCCTCCGGACCATTTGCGCTTGAGCACCGATCGCCGCAATCCGGTTTGAGGGGGTGGGTGGAGCAGCAAACCGGCCATCCGCTGGGGTACATTGAGCAACTCTACACCTTCGCCGACCGGGACCGCATCGGCGCGGCGCGCCAGCAGCGGGTCATCGCCATCAGCTATCTCGCATTGACCCGCAAGGAACAGGCCGCGGGTTCGCCCAAATGTGGCTGGCAAAGTTGGTATGAATATTTTCCATGGGAGGATCACCGCTCCGGCACGCCGCCGGTGCTGGATGTTCTGCGACCGCACCTGATTGAATGGGCAGACGGCGCCAGCGACACCGCCACGCGACGCGAACGCCGGCAGCGGGCGGCGATCGCCTTCGGCTTCGACGACCGCCATTGGAACGAGGAACTCACGCTTCAACGCTATGAGTTGGTCTACGAAGCAGGCCTGGTCCAAGAGGCCGCAAGCCGACGGGACGCGACGCCGCCTCCGCTGGTGGCCGGCAAGTTCATGGTCGCCGATCACCGCCGCATCGTGGCGACCGCTATCGCGCGGCTGCGCTCCAAGATCAAATACCGGCCCGTCGTCTTCGAGCTGATGCCGCCGGTTTTCACACTTTTGCAGCTGCAGCGAACCGTGGAGGCGCTCTCCGGCAGGCTCATCAACAAGCCGAACTTTCGACGGCTTATCGAGCAGCAAGAGCTGGTTGAGAAGACTGGGGAGACTACCGCCGAAACCGGTGGCCGGCCGGCGCAGCTCTACCGCTTCCGCCACGCCATCCTCGACGAGAGGCCTGTGGCCGGGACAAAATTGCCGCTCACCCGGGGTTGACACGGCTTATAGTCACAACGAATATATAGGTCTTATAATCATGTAGACTATAACTGGAGGCTCGATGAGCGCCGTCTTGCCTTCGGGCGCGTCCCTGTACGACCGCGTTCGGCGCGTCATCCCCCCGATCGAATGGCCGATCTTTCTGGACGATATCGAGGCAATTCTGGCGCTGAAGCGGGAGCGCAACGCCGTTATCCTGGCGCACAACTACCAGACGCCGGAGATCTTCCACTGTGTCGCAGATATCGTCGGCGACAGCCTGGCGCTTGCCCGCAAGGCGATGTCGACCGAAGCGGACGTGATCGTGCTTGCCGGCGTGCATTTCATGGCCGAGACGGCAAAGCTGCTCAATCCGCAAAAGACGGTGCTCATTCCTGATTTGCACGCAGGCTGTTCCCTGGCCGACTCGATTACCGCCGAGGACGTGCGCCTAATGCGTCAGCGCATTCCGAATGTGCCGATTGTCACCTATGTCAACACGTCGGCGGAAGTGAAAGCCGAGTCCGACATCTGCTGCACATCGGGCAATGCGCGGGCTGTGGTGGAGTCCCTGGGTGTTCCTCGGGTGATCATGCTGCCGGATGAATATCTGGCCAAGAACGTCGCTGCCGAGACGGATGTCGAGATCCTTGCCTGGAAGGGCCATTGTGAGGTGCACGAGCGCTTCACTGCCTGCGACGTTCGTGAATTGCGTCAGGCACATCCTGGCGTCGTGGTGCTAGCTCACCCCGAGTGCCCGCCCGAAGTGGTGGCCGAGGCCGACTTTTCCGGCTCGACCGCAGCCATGTCCGACTATGTCGGGCTGCAAAAGCCGCCACGCGTCGTGCTGCTGACGGAATGTTCGATGAGCGACAATGTCGCGCTCCAGCATCCGGAGCTCGAGTTCATCCGGCCCTGCAATTTGTGCCCGCACATGAAGCGGATAACACTCGCCAACATCCGTGCGGCGCTGGAGCAGAACCGCCATATCGTGACAATCGAGCCGGAAATCGCCCAGCGCGCGCGGCTTGCGGTCGAACGGATGCTGGCACTTTGAGCGCCGATGTCCGCAGCTTCTTCGGGCGGCCCATTATCATTGGCGGCGGCATCGCCGGGCTCATGACCGCGCTTCATCTGGCGCCGGAGCCAGTGCTTCTTCTGTCCAGGACCCTGCTGGGGGCCGACACGTCGAGCACCTGGGCACAGGGCGGTCTGGCCGCGAGCCTCGGTAATGACGATGATACGGCGCTGCACCTTGCCGACACGCTCACCGCAGGGGACGGGCTCTGCGACAGAGACATGGCGGACCGCGTCCTAAAGGCAGCGCCTGCTGCGATCGAGGGGCTTGCGGGCCTCGGGGTCCCCTTCGACCGGACGCTGAAAGGGTGTCTGCGCCTCGGATTGGAGGCCGCGCATAGCCGGCGTCGCATCGTTCATGCGCATGGCGACGGAAGCGGGCGTGAGATCATGCGTGCCCTGATCGCGGCCGTGCGTTCCACTCCATCGATTGTTGTCCTGGAGGGCGTGGAAGCGCGCCGGCTGGCGGTGAGCGACAATGCGATCCGCGGCGTCTGGGCGAGCTGTTCACTAGGATCCGTTTTCTTCGGCTCACGGCGCGTCGTCCTCGCCAGCGGTGGGATCGGCGGGCTATTTCTAGACACCACCAATCCATCCGGCAGTTGCGGACAGGGCCTGGCGCTTGCGGCCCGCGCGGGAGCTGTCCTTGCCGACCTCGAGTTCATCCAGTTCCACCCGACCGCGCTTGACGGGCCCGAACGCCCGATGACGCTGATCAGCGAGGCTGTTCGCGGCGAAGGTGCCGCCCTCATCGACGAAACCGGCCGACCCTTTCTCCGGGGCGTGCCAGGGGCGGAACTTGCGTCTCGCGATGTCCTGGCGCGCGCCGTATGGAACCATCTGGCCAACGGCCACCGCGTTTTCCTCGACGCGCGGCGACGGCCGGGTTCGGAATTCGCGCGACAGTTCCCCACAATCGCATCTGCCTGCCGTGGAGCCGGCATCAATCCGGCGCGGGACCTTATTCCCGTTCGCCCCGCCCAACACTACCACATGGGTGGAGTGGCGGTTGACGGATCCGGCCGCACCTCCGTCAAGGGGCTCTGGGCCTGCGGCGAAGTCGCCTCGACCGGACTGCATGGCGCCAACAGGCTCGCCAGCAATTCCCTGACTGAGGCGGTCGTGTGCGCGCGCTGGGTCGCGGAAAGCGTGGCCGGAACCCCTGCCCGCAGGACAAAGCCTGCGTTTGGAGGCGATTACCTATCGCCTGATCCCATACCCGTGCGTCCTTCCGTGTCGCCCGCACTCGGCATCGTCCGGAATGGTGCAGGTTTGAAAGCAGCTATACGGGCCTTGCTGCCGATAGCCGAAAGCAAGCACGCAGCAGCGGATCCGGCGGCCGTTGGGCTGATGATCGCGATTGCAGCGTTGCGGCGCGAGGAAAGCCGAGGCGCCCACTACCGGACGGATTTTCCCCATCAGGCACCCGTTGCCAGACGCTCCGAAATCACACTCGAAGCGGCCTTAGGGGCAGCGCGGGAACTCGCAAATTCTCCAGCGCTGGCAGGCCTCACGTAATGAACCTCAGCCCCCTTCCCGTCATTATGCTCGAACCACTGGTGCGGGCAGCCCTTCTCGAAGACCTCGGCAGAGCCGGTGACTTAACTACGGACGCCATTGTAACACCCTACCACTATGCAAGAACCGTGCTGGCGGCGCGCCAGCGCGGGGTTGTTGTGGGGCTCGATCTGGCCATTCTGGCCTTCCGCCTGATCAGTCCCGATGTTGAAATCTCGGTGGAGCGGCCAGACGGCAGTAGTGTCGTGGAAGGGGAGGTCATCGCATCGGTAAGTGGCCCGGCCAGGACCATTCTCACCGCAGAACGCACCGCGCTCAATTTTTTATGCCATCTGAGCGGCATTGCCACCGCAACCGCGTCGATTGTCGCAGCCGTTCGCGAACACCCTGCGAAGATCACCTGCACCCGCAAGACGACACCCGGCTTGCGCGCTATCGAAAAATACGCCGTGCGCGCCGGTGGTGGCGCCAATCACCGCTTCGGCCTCGATGACGCCATCCTGATCAAGGACAACCACATCGCCATCGCCGGCGGGATCCGTGCGGCCATCAAGCGCGCGCGAGCAAGTGCAGGTCATCTCGTCAAGATCGAAGTCGAGGTCGATACACTGACCCAGTTGGAAGAGGCCCTGACGCTCGCCCCCGACGCCATCCTGCTTGACAACATGTCGGTTGACCAATTGCGAGAGGCGGTGCTGATGGTCGCCGGTCGAGCCATCACCGAAGCATCGGGCAGGATCACCGCCGCGTCAGCGCCAGCCATCGCCGCCACCGGCATCGATCTTATTTCCATCGGCTGGCTGACCCATAGTGCGCCGATCCTCGATATCGGACTTGATTTTCGAGCGCCCTGACGGCCCACGAGCAATGGTCAGGATCGACACACATTCAACCGGCCTGAATCGGACGACGAAGATACGGCAAGCCAAGAACTGAGAACAGGACGACATGCACGACACCAATCCGACTAAGACGATGCCACGGGCGCAATGCGCTGATGGCGGGATGTGGACCTTGGAGAAGGCTCGCGCACTTCACGATGCACCTTTCAACAATCTGCTTTTCCTTGCGCAAACCGTTCACCGCCAGAATTTCGATCCCAACAAGGTCCAGCTCAGCCGGCTCCTCAGCATCAAGACAGGCGGCTGCCCGGAGGATTGCGGCTATTGCAGCCAGTCGGCGCATCACGAAAGCGGTTTGAAGGCTTCGAAGCTGATGGAGGTCAAGCGCGTCATCGCCGAAGCGACCAAGGCGCGTGATGCCGGCGCCACCCGCTATTGCATGGGCGCCGCCTGGCGAAACCCCAAGCCGCGCGACATGGATGCGGTGGTGGCGATGGTCGAAGGCGTCAAGGCGCTCGGCATGGAGACCTGCATGACACTCGGCATGCTCGATCTTGAGCAGGCCGCTCGGCTGAAACAGGCGGGCCTCGACTACTACAACCACAACATCGATACGTCGGAGCGCTACTACAGCGAGGTCATCAGCACGCGCAGCTTTGCGGACCGGCTCGACACGCTCGAGCAGGTTCGCCAATCCGGCATCAAGGTGTGCTGTGGCGGCATTGTCGGCATGGGTGAAGAGCCGGTGGACCGGATCGACATGCTGGTGACACTGGCCAACCTGCCGGAGCATCCCGAAAGCGTTCCGATCAACATGCTGATCCCGATCGCCGGCACCCCGCTAGCCGAGGCTCGACCCATCGAGCCGATCGAATTCGTGCGCGTGATCGCGCTGGCACGCATCATGATGCCGAAATCACATATCCGCCTTTCCGCCGGCCGCACTGCCATGACCG
The DNA here is from genome assembly GCF_014843905.1 of Mesorhizobium silamurunense. NCBI lineage: Bacteria > Pseudomonadati > Pseudomonadota > Alphaproteobacteria > Hyphomicrobiales > Phyllobacteriaceae > Mesorhizobium > Mesorhizobium silamurunense. The sequence goes on from NZ_LPVS01000017.1 coordinate 72,892, forward strand.
ACGAGATGCAGGCACTTTGCTTCTTTGCCGGCGCCAACTCGATCTTCGTCGGCGAGACGCTGCTGACCGCGGACAATCCCGGCGAAGACAAAGATATTCTGCTGTTCCGGCGCCTCGGTATCGAGCCAATGGAACGCGAGGCGCAATGAACGTGGAACTGCTTGCCCGCTATGACGCGACCTTGCTGGGGCTGGCGCGCAAGGACCGGCTGCGGACGCTTTCGCCGCGCGCCGGCCTCGACTTCTCGTCGAACGACTATCTCGGGCTCGCCGCCTCGAGGAGGCTTGGCGAAGCGGTTGCGGCGGCGATTGCGCGGGGAACGCCGGTCGGCGCCACGGGATCGCGGCTGCTGCGCGGCAATGCACCGGAACATGAGCAACTGGAGGCGGATGCGGCGGCGTTTTTCGGCGCCGACCGCGCGCTGTTCTTCGGCAGCGGCTACATCGCCAACTTCGCCCTCCTGACTGCCCTGCCGCAGAAGGGAGATCTGCTGGTCCTCGACGAACTCGCCCATACCAGCATGCATGAAGGGGCGCAGGCCGGACGCGCCCAATTCGTGCTGGCCGCGCACAACGACGTCGACGCTGTCGAGGATGCGATCACCAGCTGGCGCTCTGAAGGCGGCACGGGGCGCGTCTGGATCGCGGTCGAAAGCCTCTACAGCATGGATGGCGACCGCGCGCCGATGGAGAGCATCGTCGCGCTTGCCGATCGGCATGAAGCATTCATCGTCGTCGACGAGGCGCACGCCACCGGTGTCTGGGGGCCGGACGGCCGCGGCCTTGCCACCGCATTCGAGGGCCGCGACAACATCATCGCGCTCCACACGTGCGGCAAGGCGCTTGGCGCCTCCGGAGCGCTTGTCACTGCCCCACGAACGCTGTGCGACTATCTCGTCAACCGCTGCCGGCCATTCATCTACGCCACCGCACCATCGCCGCTGATGGCAGTCGCGGTGCGCGAAGCGCTCGCCATGCTGTCCGATGAGCCCATGCGCCGCATTCAACTGCAGGAACGCGTCGCCTTTGCGGGCCGCCAATTAGCCGAGCGCGGCCTGATGCCGAGCGGCTCGCAGATCCAGCCCTTTGTCATCGGCGAGAACAGGCGCACCATGGCGGTGGCGGCGTCATTGCAGGCTCGCGGTTTCGACATACGCGGCATACGTCCGCCGACGGTGCCCGAGGGCACGTCGCGGCTGCGCATTTCGCTGACGCTCAACGTCGACGAAGCCGACATTTCCGCCATGGTCGAGGCGCTCGTTGAGGTGTTGGCCCAAACATGACCGGAGGCGGCATGACCCAACGCATCGTCATCACCGGAACCGACACCGGAATTGGCAAGACCGTGTTTGCGGCTGGGCTCGCCGGGCTGCTCGACGGTTTCTACTGGAAGCCGGTGCAATCGGGCCTCGACGGCGAGACCGACAGCGAGGTGGTCGCGCGGCTTGCCGGCTTGCCTTCGGAGCGCGTGCTGCCGGAAGCCTACCGCTTAAAAAGCCCCCTTTCGCCGCATCGTTCGGCCGAGATCGACGGCGTCGCGATCAAGGCTGATCTTACTTTTCCCGTCCTGGCGACGCCGCTGGTCATCGAGGGCGCGGGCGGGCTTATGGTGCCGCTCAACCGGCGCACAAGGTTCATCGACATCTTCGCTGAGTGGCGGCTGCCGGTCATTCTGTGCGCCCGCACCACGCTCGGCACCATCAACCACACATTGCTGTCGATCGAGGCCCTGCGCGCCCGCTCCATCCCGCTGGCCGGTATCGCTTTCATCGGCGATGAGATGGCCGACACGCAACGGACAATCGTGGAGATGGGCGGTGTGCCGCAGCTCGGCAGGCTGCCGTATCTCGACCCGCTGACGGACAAAACGCTGAGAGACGCAATGATTGCCGGCTTCGATCTCGCCCTGATTGCCGGGGGCGAATGATGTCGCGGTCCCAAGTTTGGCATCCCTTCACCCAGCACGCGCTCGAGCCTTCGATCCCCGAAATCGTCCTGACGGAGGGAGCCTATCTCCACAAGGCCGACGGCGCGCGCATCCTGGACGCCATCTCTTCCTGGTGGGTCGTCACGCATGGCCACCGCCATCCCCGCATCATGAAGGCTATCGAGACGACCGCATCGACCCTCGACCAGATCATCTTCGCAGGTTTCACTCACGAGCCGGCCGAACGCCTGGCCAAAGCGCTTGTCGGTCTCGCTCCCCCCGGACTCGACTGGGTGTTCTATTCCGACAGTGGCTCGACCGCCGTCGAAGTCGCGCTGAAGATGGCGCTCGGCTATTTCCGCAACATCGGCGCGCCGCGCTCGCGCATTGTCGTCATGGAGCACAGCTATCATGGCGACACGATCGGTACGATGAGCGTCGGCGCCCGCGGTGTGTTCAATGCCGCCTACGAGCCTTTGCTGTTCGAAGTCGACACCATCCCCTTCCCGGCTGCCGGGCGCGAGCAGGAAACGCTGGATCGGTTCGAAGCAGTCTCTCGCGACCGGCGCGCTGCCGGCCTGATCGTCGAGCCGCTCGTGCTTGGCGCCGGCGGCATGCTGATGTATCCGGCTTCGGTTCTGACCGAACTGAAGAGGATCGCCGAAGCCTCCGGCACGCTCTTGATCGCAGACGAAGTGATGACCGGCTGGGGGCGGACTGGGACCATGTTCGCCTGCGAGCAGGCGTTCATCTCTCCGGACATCCTGTGCACCTCGAAAGGCCTGACCGGTGGCGCCATCCCGCTGGCCGCTACGCTTGCCACCGACGCCGTCTTCCAGGCCCACTATTCGACGGACCGCAAGAAGACGTTCTTTCATTCGAGTTCCTACACCGCCAATGCGATTGCTTGCGCGGCCGCACTCGCCAATGTCGAGATCTGGCAGGACGAGCCGGTGGCCGAGCGGATCGCGGCCTTGAGCGCGATGCAGGGCGCCGGGCTTCGGCGCTTTCGCGACAATGCCAACTTCACCGACTGCCGGGCGACCGGCACGATCGTGGCTCTCGACCTGCGCGCCGGCTCAGCCGGCTATCTGGCCCAGATCGGACCAAAGCTGCGCACGTTCTTCCTCGATCAGGGGCTGCTTGTGCGCCCGCTTGGCAATGTCCTCTATCTGCTCCCGCCCTATTCCATCACCGCCGACGAGCTGGACGGACTCTATGACGCCATCGAGGACGCCGGCGAACGCTTCGGTTCGAGGCAATGAGCAGATCATCGCGCATTCTCGGGTTTGGTCATCATGCGCCGTCGCGAAAGGTCGAGAACACGGAAATCGAAAATCGGCTCGGGCTCGAACCCGGCTGGATCGAGCGGCGGACCGGGATACGGTCACGTTTCTGGGCAACGGACGAAGACACGCTGTCGGGCCTTGCCGCCTCTGCCGGCGACATGGCGCTGGCGAACGCAGGTATTGACCGCAGCGACATCGGTCTGCTGTTGCTTGCCACCTCAACGCCCGATCACCTCCTGCCGCCCAGTGCGCCGCTGGTCGCACATCGGCTGGGGCTCGGCCGGGCCGGCGCGATCGATCTCACCGGCGCCTGCGCCGGCTTCATCTATGCGCTGATGTTCGCTGACGGATTCACCCGGCTGCATGGCAAGGTGAGCCTCGTCATCGCCGCCAACATCCTCAGCCGTCGCATCAATCCGGCCGAGCGCGCCAGCGCCGTGCTGTTTGCCGATGCCGCCGGCGCCCTGGTAATTGGTCCGTGCGAGGACCCGGATCGGGGCATTCTCGGGGCGTCGGTGGATTCAGACGGCTCTCGCTACGGGCTGATCCAGATACCCGCGGGCGGAAGCAACACGCCGTTCCATGGCGAGCTCGACCTCGGGCAGACCCGCATGACGATCACCGACGGCCGTGAAGTGTTCGCCAAGGCCGTGGACATGATGACTGCCTGCTCACAGGCCGCATTGGCCGCAGCCCAGATGCGGCCGCAGGACATCGATCGGTTCGTGCCGCATCAGGCCAATGCCCGCATTTTCGACGCGGTTGGGAGGAACCTCGGCATTGCGGATCATGCGATCGTCAAGACGATCGCCGAATACGGCAACTCTTCCGCAGCGACGATCCCGCTTTCCCTGTCGCTGGCCCATCAGACGGAGCCGTTTCGATCGGGCGAAAAGATCCTCCTGGCGGCGGCGGGCGCCGGTCTCTGCGGCGGCGCCCTCGTCCTTGGAATTTAGCCTGAGCGACCGGCGAAGGACTGGTCACGATGACAGACAGGACAACAGAACCAATGCGAAAAATAGTCGCTGGCAAGCTGCACGGCATCCACGCCACCGTGCAACCTCATTCTCTGCGGGCGCAGAGACATTTGATCCCATAGCAGAAAAGGAGTGAACGAACACATGCAACGGCGCAATTTGATTAGGGGATTCATAACATTGGGCGCATGCGCGATCTGCGCGCGGGCAGGTTTTGCCGACGAGGGCGTCCACTGGAGTTATCAAGGAAAAGGCGGTCCAGAGCATTGGGGCGCGCTCGATGGCGCGAACGCCGCGTGCTCGGCCGGCGCGCAGCAGTCACCTCTGAACCTGACGGGTGCCATCAAAGCGGATATCCCGCAGATTGGCATCGACTGGAAGGCAGGCGGCGGCACGATCGTCAACAACGGCCACACGATCCAGATCAATGTGCCGGAAGGCAGCACGCTCACCCGGGGCGACAGGACCTACGACCTGCTGCAATTTCACTTCCACGCGCCGAGCGAACATCTGGTGGAAGGCAAGACCTTCCCCATGGAGGTGCATTTCGTCCATAAGAATCGCGAAAGCGGAGGGCTCGGCGTGCTTGGCGTCTTCCTGACACCGGGTGCGAAAAACGAGGCACTTGCAAGCCTCGCGGCAGCTTTCCCGGCTAAGGCGGTGGCCGAGGCCTTGGTTGAGGATGTGGATCCGAACGGTCTCCTACCGGCCTCGCTGGACTATTGGAGCTACGAGGGCTCGCTGACGACGCCGCCATGCTCGGAGATCGTCGACTGGATGGTGGCACGTGAGCCGCTGCAGGTTGGCGCCGCCGACATCGACAAGTTCACCGCGCTTTACCCGATGAATGCGCGGCCGGTGCTGGCGCCGAACCGCCGTTTCATCCTGACCACGAGCTGACAGACGAGTCCGCAGCGTTAAGGGGCTGGAGGACAAATCAGTACACTGGGGTGCGGATCGCTTGTAGCAACAGCTGTTTCCATGGCATCGCGATCCGCATCCTTGAATTGGTGGACGACTGAGTTCCTGCCTTGAAATTGCCGCCATATTCGGCGCGGCGTTGGTGCAAATTTTTCCGGCCCTGCAGCGGCCGGCAGCAGTTTCCGAAGGAACATGTTTCGTGCGCTGATATCGAATGGTGCTAGGAGATCAGTGCGTATCGGCTCTTGGGTAACATCCCGCAACACTCTAAGAGAACTAGGATGGGATCGAGGCGAGATTTGAAGCCTCGACCTCAGGCCGGACGATGTTCATCGCTTGGACGCTCACAGATCCAGACGCTCTCGGCAGGATATCAGGCTCATTTCGCCATGTTCCTGGCAGCATGGCATCAGAAATCACCGAAAAAGGCCACCCGTCGCGGTCACAACATCCGCAAACCCTACATGGATTTCGGTTCGATGTTCGCCGACCGGCCGTTCTCCTCCATCAAGCCCTTAGACATCGAGCGGTTTCAGCGACAATTTTCCTCGCCATGCAGTCACAACGACGGCCTGCGGCACCTCGCGGCGCTCTTCAATTGGGCCATCCGCATGCAGTTCGTGGACACGCGCAACCCGTGCAGCCCGATCCGCGCGCGGAAAGTGGTGCCCCGCCGACGCGACTATTCCACCGAGCAGATCAGGCAGATTGCGGCCCATATCTTTTGTCCGGTGTTCGAAGTGCCGCCCGACACGGCGAGCCTGGAAGGCCTCGCCAGGCGGGACATGGCACTGACCAAGGGGCGTGTGACCGCCGCTAACGACCAGATGCAGGAACTCTGCAACTACATGGGTATCCTGTTCCTGACGATGGCCCGCCCCAGTGACCTCAACAAGGCCGAGTTCAGCCACTTCGACCTGGAGAAGCTCGTCTGGCACAAGCACAACACCAAGGGTGTCCAGCTCTCACGCTCACTCTACGAGTACGCCTACCGTTCGGTACCGATCCATTCCCGGGTCGCGGGATGGGTCAAGCCCAACGCCTCCGCTGGCCTGACAGCAAGCTGCTGTTCCCGTCACCTACGGACAGCACCCCGCCCCGCGACAACTTTCGCAAGGGGCTGGATAGGTTCAAAGCCCTGCCGGGCGTGCCCGAGTATTTCCAGTTGTACGACCTCAAGCGGATCGCAATCTCGCTGATGCTGGCGGGCCAAGGCGTGTTGCATGAGGCGATTTCGCACTACGTCGACCACAAAGGGAACCTTGAAACGACCATGATTTACGATCTCGGCCTGGTTGATCCCATGCGGCCGGTCACCGAAAAGCTCGGTGCCCTTCTTGGCATCTAGGACCGAAGCATCGAAATAGGGAAAATCCTGTCGATCAGCCCCATTTCGGCACGATCGCCGTTACCGCCATCCAGCCGCATGGACCTATTCCATCTGTGTAAGCGGCGGAGCCGTAGATGTCGAACGACGCACCATGGGTTGATCACATCCACGTGATTGAACTTCTTTATTCCAGTCGCACATATGAGCCCTATTGCTAGGCACTGTGGTCTATGCTTGTGTCCTTTTGCGGACAATACCTTTTCAACACGGGGCAATGCTATGCTTACTTTTACCAGAAGGGACGACCAGACTTTTTCGATTGAAGGTAAATCCGTTCTGCGGGTGCGAGAGGCAGTCTACTCCGACAAAAACCCTCTATCAGCGCCAGATTTACCCGGAACGACTCGATTGGATGCCGATCACGACTATTACGCGATGGAGTCACTGGTAGATGTGGTCACAGCTGTAAACAGAACTTACTACGTTGGTGCAGATGCACTCGCGGAGCGGAGTTCCAATTTGGATCAATGCCAAGGCGGCGGCCGGTCCATTCCCAGTAAGCCAATCTGAGATTAAGGACGGCATACATTCTCGCCTTACTATTGGAGGACGAATTTCGCTATTGGTTGGAAATACACACCAAGAGGTTTACGATGCCATCAAAGCTGCGGGAGGCGATTTTCAGCCGATGCCAACGGATGGAGCGGCAATATTCCAGAATGCCTCGGCGACAGTGGGAGATTTGAAATCTGCCATGGCGACAACATTTGGACTTCCGAAGCGAGCTATAAAAATTCTTAATGCGGAGGGAAAACATGCCATTGAAAATGGCATCCTAGCGCAGCTCCTGAAGGGCTGGGGGAACAAAGAGTAGGCCGAGATATCAGGCTACTTCACGACGCAAATTCTTGGCCGCCCAACAATGGTATTGAGGAGCGGACCTTCTAGTGCTTGACGTTTTTGGCTGTGACGCAATGAACCAGCGGCGTCTTCGCCGCAAGAATTCCATCAAGGAAAGTATGGTTCATGGAAGCCTTGCAGGCGTTGGTGCTAACGAGCGCCCAACTGCGCGACATGCTGACCGAAGCTGCGAGACAAGGGGCGGCGCTCGCTGTCGAAGAACTCCGCGCGGACCTTCACCAGGCACCGGATGATACAAATTTACAAAAGCTCCGCAACTACCTTGCCGATCCGGCATCCCTCTCCAACCCGAATGACCACTGGGCGCATAGCGAGCTCATCCGTCGGATCCAGACGGCGGCCCACGGCAAGCCAAAATCCACGGCATGGTTCATGAAGTTTCAGCGGGAAACCTGGCTAAACAAGTGCTTTACCCGTCCGAGCCCCGCCTACGGCCGACGACGGGAATGGACATTCGCCGACATCAGACTGGCTTGGGATACCTACTATTCCAAACGGTAGCCCGCGCAGAGGCAAAGCCTTTTCATCTTTATTGCCAAGGATTGTTCGCCCCCTATCTCGCCGTGCTCGACGCGCTGGGTGAGGATGTCAGGAACCTGGAGGAGCTGCCAAGCCATAAAAAAGGCGCTCAACCGTTTCCGGGAGCGCCTTTCGCATGAATGAGGTGAGTTACTGTATCACCACTGTGGTCGTAGCGATTGCCAGCACAGCTTCAGTCAGGCCGGACGCGAAACGTTTGAGTGTTGAATATGCTTGGACTTTACGTGCCGTTGGTTTTTTCATCTGGTTATTCCTTTCCGTTGGCAATAGCGAAAATCGCTACAATCAGAGAAAGGCAACCACAACGAGCCAAGTGGTGGGAGTCGCACCCACACCCATCCCCGAAACCGGATGATGACCCGATAAATGGTGACCCCACAGCCAGATTCAAGGGCTATTTCGGGTGTACCCACATAGCTACGGGTGCCGTGAACGGCGCCTGGCAATGATTATTTGTTCTGCTTTAGGTACTGGCTTAGAGAGCCGACGCCGGCGCGCTGCAACACTGTCGATAGCTTCGCGTCGCTGCGAATCCCAGCTGCGAAATTGTCGCCGTAGGTCTGACGAAGGGTATCCACCTTCGTATTTCCGTGCTTTTCGCTAATCCTACCGTCTTGGTCGCGGTGGCGACCATCCAAACCTGGCTCACGCATGCGATACGCTCCATCTAGTTATATCGTACGCCGGATCCACAACTAATGGTATCAAAAAATGCTGAAAAATCAACTGCCCACTCCACGGCAAAGCCGTCTGGTCAAGCGGTCTCGGCAGCACGCGTTGACCGTCGAGGCTTAGGGCGAGCCGGTCTGACCGAAGCAGCCTGTCTGTTGGAAACTTCCTTGAGCGCCCGGTGACGATCGCGAAGATGTCGGGCTGCCTCTATTTGCCGTATGAACGCGCTTTGGGGCGCGGACACCGACTCCAGATTAGCTACTCGTGCTAGTCGCAGACTTGACGAACCAGCTTGGTTCACCAATAATCATAGTGAACCAATGAAAGTTATACCCATGACCGCCTTCACCGTCCGTGTGCCGGACGCAACCGCTGACAGGCTGGACCAACTCGCCGAAAAGCTTGACCGCTCACGCTCCTATGTGGCGGCACAGGCCATAGAGGATTTCGTGGCCCGGGAAGAGTGGCAACTGGCTGAAATAGAGGCCGGATTGGCCGAGGCCCAGCGCGGCGAATTTGCAAGTGACCGTGATGTCGCAGCTGTGGTCGGAAAATACGTCAAGTCCGCCCGCCAATCATGAGCCGCAAAAGAATCCGCTGGACCCAGCGGGCGTTGCGGCGGCTTGACGAAATCGGCGCCCACATCGAAAAAGATAGTCCCGATGCTGCCGCCCGTGTTGTTGCGCGCATTGTGTCAGCGGCGGAGCACCTGGCCGAGCAACCGGCCATGGGTCGCATCGGACGCATCAAAACGACGCGGGAGCTGATTTTGGCTGATATACCCATTCCCTATCACGTCAACGGCGAGACAGTCGAAATCCTGACTGTCATGCACGCCGCTCAACAGTGGCCGCAGGCCCTGTAAAAGTCGCGGCCTCTCCAAAGCCACCGTCGACATCGAAACGCCCGGTGGCAATAGGCGGCGCTTTTTAGCCTGGAGTCTCGTTGGGGTCAGCACTTCGTGGGAACGTTCGTTCCTCTTGAATTGTGCCGTCAAGCTTCTTGATACGGACGGAGCCGCCGCCCTTCCCAATTGCCGATTCGAGCACACCACCCTTGGTGGCCGCTTCCTTGGTGTCAAACCTGCGAGTTGCTCTGTCTGCGCCTTCCTGGCGCAAGACCCAATCGTCTTTCTTCTTGTCGTGGACGAGCTCGAACTTCGGAAGTTTTGCCATAGCCAACTCCTGTTGCCATTCAACTATTCGACAATTAGATTCAACTATCTAGACTAAGCATCTTGGGAATCGGGCGCATGTTTGAATCTCTTAGACATCAGCATATCATCAACAGCCACCCCGGAAAGGATCTCGACGGCAAAAACGTCGTTGTCGTTTTCACGGACTTGCCGACCAGTCCCGATCACGTTTGCTGAGCCCGCGCCGTTTGCGGTCGACCGCCGCACGGCGACCAAACTCGATCAGGCGGGTTTTGTCCGGATGGAGCGACAGCGCAAACTCCTAAAGCCTCGCGCGCATCGCATCGAGGAAACGACGAGCATCGTCCCCGCGCTCGAAGCCAACGATTACATCATCGGCAGTCAGGGCCCTTGGTCTATCCATAGGGTGGATGGTAGCTATCCTTATAATCAATTGTACCAATATTACCGAATACGTTACAAGATCCTGAATGGGCCGGGTGGGTGTCCCTCCTCGATACTGCGTGGACTGAAGCTGCCGGGATGAATGCGGAGACGAACATGTGCGGGATTGTTGGCATCGTTGGGCAACAACCGGTGTCGGACCGGTTGGTCGACGCGTTGAAGCGTCTGGAATATCGAGGCTATGATTCGTACTGCGCCTGCACACCGGCTGGGCAGCGAATTTGAAGGTCATGACGCTGCAATCGCGGGTCGCTCTCGCGCAGCTCAAGATTGAGCCACTGGCGAGGACATCGGAAGCAGCCGTGAGGGAAATCCTCATAGGTGAGGACCGGAAGGTGCGTCTGCTGAGGACCTTCATCAGCGACGTTTTTCCGGCATTCCACTCGACGGGCGACGCTGTGATGTCCAGCGAAGGGCGCCCACTCGACGCAGATTATTGCGCCGTGCTGGAAGGAGTCATTGAGCGGCTTTCGGAATTTGGATTGGCGTTGCAGGATGACCGAACAGGTGCCGGCCTCCCATTGGAACTGTTGGGCCAGATCGTGAACGACGCATGGATCACTGCGCACGAGGTCATGCACTTCCTGGAACTGCAGCCGAAGTCGACAGCTATCATTGCATCGTCGGCAGCCGCTGGTGCTGCAACACCGGCCGGCACTGCCGGCGCGGCCACAATCGCCGAAACCTTGGCACAACAACTGCAGACCAAAGCCATCATTGCACCGCCGGCCGACGCTGGCGCTGCGATATCGACCGACACTGCCGGCGAGGCTGCAGGGGCCCAAGGCACTGCAGCAGGCAAGACAGGGAAAGGCAAGAACAAGCCGGCCGCTGGCGTCGGGAGTTCGGCGGCCGGGCGGCCGGAGCCGCAAGTCGCCGCAAACGACGGCGACACGGCGCCAGCAGCCAAGGTTCTCGTGCGCTCGGATCTGGGTACAAAGACGTTCGTGAGCGCTGAGAAGGCGCATGCGAGAGCGTCGTCGGCGGGCGCACCCTTGGCAATTTGGCAGGCCCGCCGTCGGAGAAGATGCTGACGCCACGACTGGCTAGGTTGGCCGAACTCCTGCAGTTCGATCTGGCTGGTCAGCAAGAGTCTGTCTCGCAAGCGCGCCAGATGAAACCCGAGAACGCCGTACACGTCGTGGACACCGTGGTCGAGCGACTGCAGACCCAGGCCGCCGAGATGCAGGCCTGTCTGGCCGCGTTGGCGGAGCCTCTTCGACGCGGCCTACTCACGCCTGCGCAAATGCCCGAAGTGCACGACAAAACAGTCCGGCTTAAGGTGATGTTGTCGGAGGCGCAGGGACTGGCGAAGTCTTTGAAAGAGCAAAAGGCCAAGATTACGATGGAGTGCATGAAGACCTACGCATTTCCGTCGCAGAAGTACCTTGAACACTTGCGGCAGGCCAAGGAGTTGACGCCTGCGGATCCACCGCATCCGTTGAACGGGGAGCCAGGGACGCTGTTCGAGATCCGGCTGCAGCCCAAGGCGCTACGCAATGGTGCAATGCCGCAACCGATGTGGGTGCACATCCATACGAAGGAGTCGGTACATGCGGGGCAGTTGGCGACGCTGAATGACGCCGACTTCGCCGCTTGCCACGTCAAATCCAATGAACAGCGCGGCCACAATCGGCAGTGGCAAGACGCCCGCGCTGCGATCGGTCACGAGAACGTCGTAATCCACCGCGGCAAGCTCACCCCTGCGTTCTGCAAGTCCCTGTTGACCGGAGGGCTTAGCGGCCACCCACCTCCGCTTGCCGCGGTGGAGGACCGGTCGACACGGGCTGCTCGACACGCGATATTGTCGGGGGCTCGCAGTAAAGTGCCGCTTGTGGTGACACCATGAGTCATACCTCCCAAATCTGGAGGCCAGCGGGTCGTTGGTCCGGATGCTGGCAGTTGAGCCTCTCTGGTCTTGAGCCAAACAGCGAATGCCGCGAACTGCACGAGTTGCCGGCCCCGCACCTCAAGTATCGCAAAGAGGGCGAGCGGCGCAGGTGCGCGCAACACTCCGGCCAAAACTTGCCTGAAGCGGACGCCCGATTTGAGCTGTCGCGTCGAAGGAATTGCAGATGACGCTTCATGACGTTGCGCTCGACGACAAATTCGACCTTTCCAAGGAGCGCATCTTCCTGTCGGGCGCGCAGGCGGTCGTGCGTATGCTCCTCATGCAGCGCGAGCGCGATCGCCGCGCTGGCCTCAACACGGCCGGCTTCGTTTCGGGCTATCGCGGCTCGCCGCTCGGCGGTCTCGACATGCAGCTGTGGAAGGCGAAAAAGCAGCTCGCCCAGGCGGACATCGTCTTCCAGCCCGGCCTCAACGAGGAGCTTGCAGCCACCGCTTGCTGGGGCACGCAGCAGACGGAACTGCTCGGCGAAGGCAAATATGACGGCGTTTTTTCGATCTGGTACGGCAAGGGTCCGGGCGTCGACCGCTCCGGCGACGTTTTTCGCCACGCCAATCTCGCCGGATCGTCCAGGTATGGCGGTGTGCTCGCCCTGATGGGCGACGACCACATGGCGGAATCATCCAGCAACGCGCACGCCACCGAGTTCCTGTTCGTCGATACCATGGTGCCGATCCTCAATCCGGCCGGCGTCCAGGAGATCATCGATTACGGTCTGTACGGCTTTGCCATGTCACGTTTCGCCGGCACCTGGGCGGCGATCAAATGCGTCAAGGACAACATCGAATCGACGGCCTCGGTCGATGCCTCGCTCGAGCGATTGAACTTCGTCGTGCCGGAGTTCGAGATGCCGCCCGGCGGCCTCAACATCCGCCACGAGATCGACATGCTGGGCCAGGAAGAGCGGCTGCATGAGTATAAACGCGCCGCCGCGTCCGCCTTCATCCACGCCAACGGGCTGAACCGGATCGTCTATTCGGGCGGCCGCAGGCCGAAGCTCGGCGTCATCACCATCGGCAAGAGCTATCTCGACGTGCGCCAGGCGCTGGAGGATATCGGCATCGACGAGGCTGCCGCCAACCGCATCGGCATCAGGCTGTTCAAGGTCGGCTGCCCATGGCCGATCGACCTCCAGCATATCGCCGAGTTCGCCCGCGGCCTCGACACCATCGTCGTGGTCGAGGAGAAGCGTTCGCTGATCGAGGTGCAGCTGCGCGAAAACCTCTACGGCACCGCCACGCAGCCGGTCATCGTCGGCAAGAAGGACGAACGCGGCGACTGGCTGTTCCCGGCCAAGGGTGCGCTCGACCCGAACGAGATCGCGATTGCGCTCGGCGAGCGGATCCTGCGCACCATCGGTCCGTCGGAGGAGATCGCCGCACGGGTGGCGAAATTACGCCAGTTCCAGGCGGTGCTCGCCGACACGTCGGACATCGCCTCGCGCACGCCGTTCTTCTGCTCCGGCTGCCCGCACAATTCCTCGACCAAGGTGCCGGACGGCTCGCTGGCCGCTGCCGGCATCGGCTGCCACTTCATGGCGCTATGGATGGACCGCAACACCGTCGGCTTCACCGCCATGGGTGGCGAGGGCGCGCAATGGATCGGCCAGGCGCCGTTCTCCAAACGCGACCACATCTTCCAGAATCTCGGCGACGGCACCTACAACCACTCCGGTGCGCTGGCGATCCGCTTCGCGCTGTCGACCGACGCCAACATCACCTACAAGATCCTCTACAACGACGCCGTCGCCATGACCGGCGGCCAGCCGCATGAGGGCGGCCTGACCGTCGACATGATCGCCAGGCAGGTGCGCGCCGAGGGCGTCGAGCGCATCGCTGTCGTTACCGATGAGCCGGGCAAATATGCCGGAAAAGCGGAGTTCCCGGCCGGCGTCACCATCCATCACCGCGACGACCTCGACCTCGTCCAGCGCGAATTGCGCGCTGTCAAAGGCATCTCCGTGCTGCTCTACGACCAGACCTGTGCCGCAGAAAAGCGCCGCCGCCGCAAGCGCGGCACCTTCCCCGATCCCGACAAGCGCGTCTTCATCAACGAGCTGGTCTGCGAGGGCTGCGGCGATTGCGGTGTGCAGTCGAATTGCGTCTCGATCCAGCCGGTCGAGACCGAATTCGGCCGCAAGCGCCGGATCGACCAGTCGAGCTGCAACAAGGATTTCTCCTGCGTCAACGGCTTCTGTCCGTCCTTCGTCACCGTGCATGGTGCCAGGATCAGGAAGGCCGAGGGCACCGCCGGCAAGTCCGATCCGCTCGACGGCGTGCCGGCGCCGGCCGAATTCCCGCTCGGCGATCAAGGCTGGGCGGCGATCATCGACGGTGTCGGCGGCACCGGAGTCGTCACCATCGGCGCGGTGCTCGGCATGGCGGCCCATCTCGAGGACAAGGGCTGCGGCATGATCGACATGGCCGGGCTGGCCCAGAAGGGCGGCTCGGTGTTCACCCATGTCCGCATCGCGCGCACACCGGACGATATCCACGCCATCCGGGTTTCGGCCGGAAAGGCCGATCTGGTGCTCGGCTGCGACCTCGTCGTCTCCGGCGCCCAGAAGGTGCTGGCGGCGGTGCGCGAGGGTCACACCATCTTCCTCGCCAACACCGCCGAGATCATGCCGGGCGAATTCGCACGCTCGGCCGACTTCTCGCTGCCCATCGAACGGCTGAAAAAGGCCATTCGCTCCGCCGCCGGTGACGACAGGGCGCATTTCTTCGATGCCACCCGCACCGCAACCGCCTTGTTCGGCAACTCGCTTGGCGCCAACATGTTCATGCTTGGCTTTGCCTTCCAGCATGGCGGGCTGCCGCTGTCGGCCGAGGCGGTCGAGAAGGCGATCGAACTCAACGGCCAAGCGGTGGCGATGAACATCGCCGCCTTCCGCTGGGGCCGCCGCGCCGCCCATCAGCCAGATTTCGTGCGCGGTCTCATCGCCCAGCCGGGCAAGGCGGCAAACGCGATCGCCGAGACGCTGGACGACATCATTGCCCGCCGCGTCGCCTTCCTGAGCGCCTATCAGAACGCCGCCTATGGCAAGCGCTTTGCCGACAGGATCGCCGAACTGCGCGCTGCCGAAGCCAGGGCCGTGCCCGGTTCGACCGCGGTGACCGAGGCCGCCGCAAGGAACCTGTTCAAGCTGATGGCGATCAAGGACGAGTATGAGGTGGCGCGGCTTTACACCGACGGCTCCTTCGCCGCAGAACTCTCAAAACAGTTCCAAAGCTACGAAAAACTCGAATTCCACCTGGCGCCGCCGATCATGGGCCGGCGCGGCAAGGACGGCAAGCCGAGGAAATCGAACTTCGGCCCGTGGATGATGAACGGGTTCCGCCTGCTTTCGGCGATGAAAGGCCTGCGCGGTACCGCTTTCGACCCGTTCGGCTACAGCGCGGAAAGGCGCATGGAGCGGCAGTTTCTTGCCCAATACGAGGCCGATCTCGAGCTTGTCGCTGCTGCCCTCGCGCCTGGCAGGATCGAGGCCGCCGCCGCGCTGGCCTCGGTGCCGGCGCTCATTCGCGGCTACGGCCATGTCAGGCAGGCGAGCACCGAAAAGGCCGCCGGAGAGCGGGCCCGGCTTCTGGCGCGCCTTGAAAGCGCAGAGGCGAAACCGGAGCCGGAACGGCGGAACAAGCCGCTTTCTGTGGCAAGTATATCCCTCTACAATCCGACCTTAACGTAAGATTGCCCCGGTACACGCATGATCCTCTTTTAGGCGATTGTGGCAAAGCTTGGCTCCCGGCGATCTCGAACAATTTGCGGCGCGCATGCGCAACCTGCTTCGAGTACCGGCCCCATCGATCGTAGCGTTCGCCATAGCCGCCATAGGCGTCGGCCTGCAGGATCCCGGACCAGGTGCCAAGATGCGCCCGTGGATGTTCGCCACGCCGGTCGCGCGAATAATGAAACAGCCCGGCGGGCGGATCGACACCGACGAACGCGGACATAGACCCGCAGCCTGCCCGTATCGGTCTCGCCCTTGGCGAGGACCGGCAAGTTTATATCGCCGTGCCATCGGTCGGCGAGGAGGACATGAGGCTCGATCCGACGATGGATGGGTACGAGCGCGAATGTGGCCGCGCCAACCTGGTCGGCGAGCGTCGACAGGCTCAGCGGCATCCTTCACGCGCGAAACACGCGGTCCTGGCGGTCTAATGGCTAAGGTCTCTCAAGTCACCGCGATCGAGGTCGATCCAGTGATACGCCCTTCCCGCATCCGTCTGCCCGGTGGCACTACGCATGAGGGATATCGGACGAGCTACCAATCATGAGTGCGCCGAACGATCTTGCCGTGCTGATCGAGCGGTGGTTCACCGATCGGCTCATGCGACATCGAGGCGTAAGCTCCAACACCATCGCTTCCTATCGCGACACCTTCCGGCTCCTGTTTCCAGCCTGGACCTTGCAATGGCGCCCAACTATCGATGTGCTCGACGGAGCCTGCAAAGAAGGGGGTGTCATGCCGATTTCGTCGAAATGCTGAGCAATCCGGCGTCTTCAATCCCTCCGATCTTGCGCTTCTGGGGCAGCGTCTTCGATGATTAAACATTGAGGGCCAATCTGCGCAATCAGTGTGAGGGGTCGCGTCGCGGATCGTTCAGGAGGCCCGTATCGCCGAGATGAGCTGTCTTGTCGCCGGATGATCGCGGACGTAGCCCAAACGCGTCCTAGCCCCATCCACTGGGTGGATGACAGTTATGCCAATAATCGATTTTACCAGTCATACCGAACTCCCCTAGTAGGCTCTGAACGGAAACCCGGGCGGGTGTCCTTCCGGTCGGCCTAAGCTGCCGGGAGATTCGGAGACGAGCATGTGCGGGATTGTTGGCATCGTTGGGCAACAGCCTGTGTCGGAGCGGTTGGTCGATGCGTTGACGCGTCTCGAATATCGCGGCTATGATTCAGCCGGCGTTGCGACGATCACCGAGGGCGCCTTGCACTGCGGGCGCGCCGAGGGCAAGCTCGTCAATCTCGAGGCGAGGCTGAAGGAGCCGCTGAGCGGCACCATCGGCATCGCCCACACGTGCTGGGCGACCCATGGGGCACCGACTGAACGCAACGCGCACCCGCACTTTAGCGATGGTGTCGTCCATAACGGCATTATCGAGAATTTCGCCGAGTTGAAGGACGAATTGGCGGCTGCGGGGGCTGCCGGCAGTCGACGAGATAGTCGCGCCGATAATTTTCTCGCTGCCGATACAGCTTCTTGCCTACCACACGGCGCTCGTTCATGGGCACAGATGTCGACCAGCCGCGCAATCTCGCAAAATCGGTCACCGTCGAATGATTGTGGGAGCTGACATGGCTGACTGGTCCGCCGCCCTCTATGTCAAATTCGAGGATGAGCGAACGCGGCCGGCGCGCGAATTCGGCGCCCGCGTGAGAGCCGCAGCGCCTGCGTGTGCGACGGATTGAAAATGCATCGCGTCATCATCAGCGGCATCGGCGTTGAAATCCCTGAAGCCAAGATCACCAATGAAGAACTGGTCGCCAGCTTCAATGCCTGGGTCGACATGGAGAATGCGCGTCGCCAGGAGACCGGCGAGCCGCCGTTGCCGAAATCGGACAGTGACTTCATCGTCCACGCCTCGGGCGTGAAATCCCGTCATGTCATCAAGCGCGAAGGCATTCTCGACCCGACCCGCATGACGCCGCGCATTCCCGCGCGACCCGACGATGCGCTGTCGCTGGAGGCCGAGTTCGGCATCGCCTCGGCCAGGAAGGCGCTCGACCATGCCGGACTTGAACCGTCCCAGATCGACCTGATCATCTGCTCGGCCTCTCACCACCAGCGGCCCTATCCGGCGATCGCCATCGAAATGCAGGAAGCGCTGGGCACCAAGGGCGCCGGCTTCGACATGGGACTTGGCTGTTCGTCCGCGGCGGCCGCGCTTCACATGGCGGTCAATCTGGTGCGCTCGGGCGCACACATGCGCATTCTGGTGACCACGCCGGAAATCATCACCGGCCATCTCAATTTTCGCGACCGGCAGACGCATTTCATCTTCGGCGACGCCTCGGTGTCGATGGTTGTGGAGGGGCTTGCCCAGGGCGACAAACGGCCGGGGCGCTTCGAGGTGCTGGACACGCGGCTGTGGACGCAGATGTCGAACAACATCCGTACCAATCTCGGCTACCAAACCCGCACCGCCCAGGATGATCCCTACATGATCAATCTGGAAGGCAATCTGATCAAGCAGGTCGGCAACAAGGTGTTCAAGGAAGTCACCGTCGCCGGCCAGAAATTCATCGTCGAATTCCTGGCCGAGCACGGGCTGACGCCGCAGGCGATCAGGCGCTTCTGGCTGCATCAGGCCAATGCGCGCATGAACGCCATGATCCTGAAACTGTCGTTCGGCCACGAGGTCGACCACGACCGCGCACCGATGGTCCTGGAGCGGCTGGGCAATACGGCGGGCGCCGGTGCCATCGTCGCGCTGTCGGAGAACCACGCCGACATGAAGCCCGGCGATTTCGGCTTGATCTGCGCCTTTGGCGCGGGATATTCGATAGGTGGCGCGCTGCTGAGGATGCTCTGAGCCGGCGGTTTCAGGCTGGTGCGAACGGCACCCACCGCTCCTCCAACCTTCCCTTCATGCAGCTTGCGGATCGTCAGATCCTCGCCTGTCGTCTTTGCATCATTTGGATCATCTCGAACCCGTCCAGCGTGCCGATCGCGCTGGCGCGTGATTAAAACCGAGCATGGGCCGTACACGACACTTGATGCGCCGATGGTCCTGCTCGATCGATTGTTGAGGTGTAAGCGCTGTCGCGGCGGCACCTTTCGCTTGTGGATGTAAGGGACGATGTTCGATGCCTTTGAGGGCTTCCACATATGACGATTTCAGAGTTTACGCTTAAGTCCAGGGACGAGGAGCCGGTCCGTCGGCTGGAGATCTTCACTGGTTCGGGTCGGCGACGTGAGTGGCCGCGGGAGGAGAAGGCCCGGATAGTGGCGGAGAGCTACGAGGCGGGCGAGACGGTTTGTGCTGTGGCACGCCGGTATGGACTTTCCCCGCAGCAATTGTTCACCTGGCGTCGGGCCGCTCGCCGGCCGATGGGTCACTTGCCGAATGAGACCGGCATCGTACAGCTTTGGATCACGACCGAGAGCGGGAAGCAGCCGCATGACCATACGGCCATGGCGGCAGATGGTGCGTTCGGAAATCCCCCGGTGCCGTCTCAGCCAGGTTTGGAATGCAAGGACCTGGTCGTCATGGGCGCGCGACGTATCCTCCCTCAACGGCGCCACCACCCCGCATTCCACCAGAAAGCCCACGAACCGCCGCGCTCGGTTCACGTATTTGGCGGAAAGATAATCGGCTCGGCGGATGCCGGGACAGCGGCATCGATGCCGCGCAAAGCGGCGAACGACATCGTCATCAACTTCAGCGACGCCGATCTTCGTGCTGCGCAACCACTGACCGAAATGACGCGCCGAGTCCTGGTAGCCTGACACCGTCAGGCGGGCATATCCCAGGATCGACAATCGTCTCGTGAATGCTTCCACAAACGGACGCATGGCGCCCGAGTCCATCAGTTGTGAACATTCCGGCAGAACTTCGTTCGACTTTGGCACGTCTGGTCTCCCTCTTGAGGTCAAAGAACGCCGAGAGACGAGAACAATTATGTCGAGTGAAGAAGCCTCCTGGTAGGCTAAAATATTGTAACAGAAGGAAGAAGTCGCTCGAGCCGCTGCGGACTCAGCATAATCCTGCGCTCCACATAATTGCGGAAGTCGACCGGCTTCGTCGCCACCATGACCTTGACCGCTCCCGCTGGCCCGATCACGACGTTGCCCTCAGCGCACGGATCACCGCTGCAACCGTCTTCGAATCCGCCCCACGACCCACCCGCATTGCGATGCCGTCGATCTCGAGCTCGATCACACCAGTGTCTCGAGCCGGCTCCCGCTTCCTTGGCTGTGGCGGATGCTTCGCCGCAGGCTTCGGAGGCGCCGCCGTCACCACCGCCGGCACGAACATGGATTCCGATATCGCTGGACGAGGCCCAACGAAGCTCGCGGGCCTACCTCAAGACGATGACGATGGCGCTGAGGGGCTACCTTAAATATCTCTCTGCCCGAGGCTTATGCCAACCAGGCCTTGATCAGGCCATCCCGGCGGTCCCGCAATGGCGACTATCATTGCCGCGCTACATCTCTACCGCGGAAGTAGATCGGGTGATCGCATCGTGCGATGTCACGACGCCGCGGGGCATCCGCGACCGTGCGATCCTACTGCTGCTCGCGCGTCTAGGCCTACGTGCGGGTGACGTTCGGGACATGCGCCTCGACGACATCAACTGGCGGGAGGGAACCTTACGTGTCCGCGGCAAAGGACGCCGCGAGATCCGGCTTCCGCTGCCCCAGGCCGCCGGCGACGCGATCATCGACTACCTGCAAGAAGCGCGTCCAGATGCCGCCTGCGAGCAGATTTTCCTGCGGACCGCTGCACCGCATCAGCCACTGGCGAGCTCAAGCGTCTCAAGCATCGTCAGACTCGCGCTTGAGAGGGCGGGCATCAACGACGCTCCTTCCCGAGGCACCAATCTGCTCCGGCATCCCGCAGCGACTGGCATGCTGCGGGCCGGCGCCACGCTAGACACGATCGGAACCGTGCTTCGCCATCGATCGGTCGACACGACCGCCCATTACGCGAAGGTCGACATCAATATGCTGCTTCATATCGCCCAGCCTTGGCCGGGGAGCGCGTCATGCTGAGCCAGGACCTCGCACGACATGCGGAACTGCAGCGGATAATGGGCTTCAAGTTCCGCGTCCAGCACACACTGCTGAAGAGCTTCACCGCTTTCGCCGAGGCTCATGGCGATGAGTACGTTCAAGTTGCTCGCGTGCTCGAATGGGCGACGCTCGCACCCTCCCCACAGCAACGGCGTAATCGGCTGCTGATGGTTCGCCGTTTTGCGCAGGCAGTCGCTGCCGAGGATCGGCGCCATGAGATCCCGGCCGCCGACGCCTTGGGCCGCAGCCTGTTCGAGCGGCGGATTCCTCACATCTACACGGCGGACGAGATCGCCGCGCTGATGCGTGCGGCGACCTGCCTCAAGCCATCTACCTCGATCAGACCGCTCATGTACGAGACCCTCTTCGGCTTGCTTGCCGTCACCGGAATGCGCATTTCCGAAGCCCTCGCTCTTCAACTCGATGACGTAGCCGCCGACGGCCTGATCATCCGGCAAACTAAGTTCCAAAAGAGCCGCATGCTGCCACTCCACCTCACGACATGGGACGCCTTGGACCGGTAATTGTCGGCGCGCCGACGGGTCGGAACCTTGGACAGCGCATTGTTCGTCTCCAATACAGGCACGCCGCCATCCTATAATACCGTAATCGCCGTCTTCCTCCGCCTTGCACGATCGGCCGGCCTGAGAGGGGAACCCGGTCAACCGGGACCCCGCATTCACGATCTGCGGCACACCTTCGCCGTGCGCTCTCTTGAGCAATGCCGGCATGATCACGATGCTGTCGGTCGCCATGTCGTCGCGCTCAGCACCTACCTCGGCCACGCCCACGTCACCGACACGTACTGGTATCTGCATGCAACGCCGATCCTGATGGGGCAGATCGCGGCGGCCGGCGAGGCCTTGCATCAAGGAGCCGGCACATGACCGCGCTGGCTCCTCATCTCGCCACCTTCCTACGAGAGCATCTGCCGCGCGAGCGGCGGGCGAGCCGGCACACTTGCGAGGCCTACGCCTACAGCTTTCAACTGCTGCTGTGCTTCGCGGCTGCCCGACTGGGGACCACCCCGTCCGGCATCGAGATCGAACAGCTCGATCCACCGCTCCTCCTGACCTTCCTGGAGCACATCGAGGACGAACGCGGCAACTCGGCGCGCACCCGGAACGCCCGTCTGGCCGCCATCAAAGCCTTCTTCCGCTTCCTCGAGTACCGGCTCCCGTCCTGTCTGGATCAGGCGCGCCGGGTCAGGGCGATCCCAATGAAGAAGGTCGATGAGGCGCTCGTCAGCCATCTCAGCCGCGTCGAGATGCAGGCTCTGCTCGATGCGCCGGACCCCCGTCGGGTGCCCGGCATCCGCGATCGAGCGATGCTGCATCTAGCCTTCGCCGCGGGGTTGCGCGTCTCCGAACTCGTCAGTCTCCGCATCGACCAAATCGACCGCCAGACGGTTGCCAGCATCCACGTGATGGGCAAAGGACGCCGCGAGCGTGTGCTGCCCTTGTGGAAGGAGACCACGACGGCGCTGAAGGCCTGGCTAGCGGTCCGCCCGGCGAGTGGCGATGCCGAGCTCTTCCTCAATGCCGCAGGACGCGCGATGACCCGCTCCGGATTCGAATATGTCCTCGCCAAGCACGTGGCCACCGCGGCGCTGAAGCAACCGTCCATCGCCGACAAGCACGTCACTCCGCATGTCTTGCGCCACTATCTACCCCGCCCGACTATGTCGGGTAGCTAGAGTTCTGCCCACGATTCCAAGGGTTTATGCGATAACATGTAGAGATAGTTTGTAGCCCTTCCGGCAATCCAGCTTGGAATGGGAGCAAACAATGAAGTGTTTCATCAATGATGATTTGGCGTTGTCGCGGCCACCAGAGGGCCCGGTGGCGAGTTATATCGTTCCGTTTGCCGAATGGCTCGGTGATCGAGGCTACGGTCTTGTTTTCATGAGGAACCAGGTGCTGCTGGCCGCAGGCTTCAGCAAGTGGCTCGGGCAAAAGGGGATTGAGCTAAGCGACATAAGTGGAGACCATCCTGGGCGTTATTTGCTGGACCGAGCGCAGCGGCCAAAGCTTGGAGATACCGCCGCTCTTCGACATCTACTGGCTTTTCTGCGAAGCCAGAACGCAATCGCCGAAGCGATTGAGGCCGACCACAACCCATCGCCGGTAGAACAACATGTGCAGGCATATGAGCGGTATTTGCATCACGCGCGGTTCTGGTCAAACGATCATAAATTACCGGCCAGTTGTCCGGGATTTTCTCAACTTCCGCTTCACTGATGGTGAAGTCTCGCTCGCACAATTGCGTGCCGTCGACGTGACCGATTTCGTGCAAAAAGCGATTTCGCGTCTCAACATGCGACGCGCCAAGATCATAACCACCGCACTGCGGTCGTTTCTCTCCTATGTGCGGTTTCGTGGGGACATCACGTCAGACCTGGCGGCAGCGGTCCCGATCGTAGCCAACTGGTCGCTTTCATCTATTCCTCATGCGATCGGCCGCGACGAGGTAACTCGCTTACTCGCCAGCATTGACCGCGATACGCCCGTCGGGTGCCGCGACTACGCGATGATCCTCGCATTGGCGAGGTTGGGATTGCGATCGAGTGAGGTAGTGTCGCTCGAACTCGACGACATCGATTGGGTCGCCGGGCAGATCCGTGTGCGTGGCAAGAACGGTCAACGCAACGACCTTCCGTTGCCAGCGGACGTTGGCGAGGCGATTTCCGACTACCTGCGGAAGGCGCGCCCACGCAATGCCGACCGTCGCGTCTTCTTGCGCGACAAGGCCCCGATCCGCGGGTTCAAGGGCCGAGTGGACTCGGATCGATCATCCGACGCTCACTGAAGAGGGCCGGCATCGAATCTCCCACAAAGGGAACGCACCAGTTCCGACACGGCCTTGCCTCAGAGATGCTCCGTGGCGGTGCCTCGCTGGGTGAGATCGGTGAAGTTCTGGGACACCGTCATCTGCAGACAACAGCGATCTACGCCAAGGTCGATCTCGACGCGTTGCGAACGCTGGCTTTGCCATGGCCGGGAGAAGCCCAATGAGCACACTCCGACAGGCTGTTCAGGAGTACATCGAGATGCGGCGAGGGCTGGGGTTCAAGCTGCGAGAGACAGAACGGGGATTGATCGATTTAGCCGCGTTCCTGGAGGCCCATGATACGCCATATGTCACGACGGAACTGGCCCTTGCCTGGGCTCAGCGACCGTCGCACGCGCAGCCTTCGCATTGGGCGAGACGGCTGGGGTATGTCCGCGTATTCGCCCGTCATCGAGTTGCCGCTGATCCGCGAACCCAGATTCCCCCGGACGGTTTGCTACCCTTTCGCCCGAAGCGAGCTCGGCCTTATCTCTATTCAAAGGAAGACATCCAGCGCCTCTTGTCCGCAGCGCTTGAGATGCCGTGCCGATATACTCGCTGCAAGCTCAGGCCATGGACATATTATTGCTGTTCGGATTACTGAGCGTTTCCGGCCTGCGCCTCGGCGAAGCCCGTAACCTCAAACTTTCGGACATCGATTTCGATGCCGCTGTGCTGACGATCCGCGGTACGAAGTTCGGAAAGTCCCGTCTTGTGCCGATGCACGCATCAACGTGCGCAGTGCTCCAGGATTATACAAAACGCCGCCGACAGCATTGCGCGGCCCAGGCGGCGTCTCCTTATTTGTTCACTTCCCGGTTGGGCAACCGCCTTGATGTGGGAGACATTCATCGAACATTCTATACTCTGTCTCGCCAGATCGGCCTGCGCGGTGCAACCGACAGCCATGGCCCGCGTCTGCATGACATGCGCCATGTGTTTGCGACGAACACACTGGTGCGTTGGTACGAAGCCGAGCAAGATCCCGAGCGGCTCCTGCCCATTTTGTCCACCTATCTCGGTCATGTCCACGTGGCCGATACCCAATGGTACCTCACCGGTTCACCCGAGTTGATGAAAGAAGCAATGCGCCGTCTTGAGCGCCGCTGGGAGGATCGGACATGAGCATGCCAGCCTGGCGCCACTTTTGGAGCGCTTTTTCACCCAACGCCTGATGCAACAGCGGCAGGCAACCCCCCATACGATCAGTTCCTATCGCGATACATTTCGGCAGTTGCTGAAGTTCGCGGAACGAACATTGCATAAGCCGCCGTCTCGATTGAGCTTCGCGGAAGTCGATGCGCCGTTGATCGTTGCCTTCCTTGATGACCTGGAGAACCATCAGGGTATCAGCGTACGCAGCCGCAACCTGCGCCTCACGGCGATTCATTCCTTCTTTCGCTACGCGGCCTTCGAGGCACCCGAGCATTCCGCCCAAATCCAACGCGTGCTTGCAATCCCCAGTAAGCGCTTCACTCGAACCCTCGTTAATTTCCTGACCCGCCCTGAGGTCGATGCCTTGCTGGCCGCACCGGATCGATCGACCTGGTCCGGGCGACGCGATCACGCGTTCCTGCTGGTCGCCGTGCAGACCGGATTGCGGCTATCGGAGATCACTGGTCTCAAGCGCGACGATCTGTTCTTCGGCACGGGCGCCCACCTGCGCGTCATTGGCAAAGGGCGCAAGGAACGCTGCACCCCGTTCGCCAAGTCTACGACCGCAGTCTTGAGAAGCTGGCTGAAAGAGCCTCAGCGCGGAGAAGAGAGTATCCTGTTTCCCAGCGCCAGAGGTGAGCGGCTGAGCGTTCATGGCGTTCAGTATATGCTGAACAAACACCGCCAGACCGCTTCTGCCATTTGCCCGTCGCTGAATGGAAAGCGCGTCACTGTTCATCGTTTGAGGCACACGATGGCCATGGACCTCCTGCAGGCGGGCGTCGATCGCGCCGTCATCGCTCTGTGGCTCGGCCATGAATCCGTCGAGACCACACAGATCTATCTCGAGGCGACGTTGGCGATGAAGGAGGCGGCGTTGGCAAAGACGTCCCCCTATTCCGGTAAGTCATCCCGATTCCGGCCCGACGACAATCTGCTGGAGTTCTTGAACAGCCTGTAGATCGCGCTGACTATGTCGGGTGGAAATGCTGCTGGAGCGCGGCATCGTCGTCTCATATGAAACGATCCGCCGCTGGGGGAAGAAGTTCGGGCCCGAGTACCTTCGCCGACTGCGCACGTCAAGGTGCCGAAGACGCATCTGGCGCCCGGCTACAAGGGCTACGACAAGCCGACCGCCGACGGCGCGATCGTCCAGATCATCCAGGTGGCGGTCGACACCGGCATCGCGCAGGCGGTGATCGACGAGACGGTCAATTTCATCAGGACCAAGAGCCGTTCCTGGATCGACAGCGGCGTATCGACAATGCCTGGGACGATCCCTACACGATCCATGCCATCGGCGACCTGACGCTGCGTCTCCACGCCGCGCAGGCGCTGCTGGAAAAGGCCGGCCTCGCAATCGATAAGGCGGTCGCCGAGCCATCGGCGGAAACCGTCGCATATGCGCAGATCGTGACGGCGGAATCGAAGATCCTGTCGACCGAGATCGCCATTGCCGCGACCAACAGACTGTTCGAATTGGCCGGCACGCGTTCGACGCTTGCCGAGCACAATCTCGACCGGCATTGGCGCAATGCGCGGACCCATACGCTGCACGATCCGGTGCGCTGGAAATACGCGATCCTCGGCAAGTACTTCCTCAACGGCGAAAAGCCGCCGCTGCACGCCTGGAGCTGATCGCAGTTCGCCGAGGGCCGTCGGCCTCGTTTCACCATGCGGTGGCCCGGCAGGGCCGCCTGTCTCTCAATCCTGGAGCCACCCCCGGAGTCTGTCCCATGTCAAATCCTTCTGTCGTCGGCTTTTCCGGTAACATCACCCGCCCATCGAAGACACGCGCCTTCGTCGACCTCGTCGTCCAGGACATCGCCAACCTGCATGGTCTGTCGGGACGCACCTATGACATCGACGATGTCGGACCGTCGCTCGGCAGCGCCAGATGGGCGCGCGACCTTGACGCAAAGGCGCAGGCGATCCTGGCGCAGGTCATCGCCGCGGACGTACTCGTCGTCGGCTCGCCGACCTACAAGGGCAGCTATACCGGACTGTTCAAGCATTTCTTCGACCTCATCGATCCGACTGCGCTGAAGGGCGAGCCGGTTCTCCTGACGGCGACCGGAGGCGGCGAGCGCCATGCGCTTATCGTCGAGCATCAGCTCAGGCCACTGTTCGGGTTCTTCGAGGCCTTTGCGCTTCCCACGGCCGTCTACGCCACAGACAAGGATTTCACCGATGGCCCCCGGAAGGCCGAACCGCGGGTGAAGACCGGACCTGGAACGCGTAATATAATTGGATTGCTGGCATGCTCCTCCCGGTATTATCAATGAGGGCTCCTGTGCGTATTGGAATGCTATGATTGGGAAATATCCGGCGCCGCCTATGCCACCAGGAGTATCCGGACTGATGAGCGAGAAAATGGACCGTTCTGGAAATTTCGTGGCCGAGAAAATCGCGGCCGGAGAAGGAGCCTTTCTCTCTCCAGCATTGGAACAGGGCTCAAAGCCGGAGTGGGGGAGGCAGACGACGATGCACGCCGTAGCGTTTCTGCGGACGAGGTGTTTGACCGGCTAGAGGCAAAACACGCCGAGAGAGCAAGATCTAAGATCGCCCGGCGGCTAGCTGACGGTTTCCCTACCTATCGCTTCCCCTCCATGCGCTATTCGGAAGGAAACAGGATAGCCTCATAATCCTGCGCCCCGTTCAGGATGTGCAGGATATCAATACGATCGGTGCCGATATGGTAGAAAATAAGATAATTTCCGTGCGGCAAACGGCGCACACCGGTGTGCTCATACCGTGGCACGAGCGGGAATGCGCGGGGCATGTCGGCCAGCTTGAAACAGTGATCCACCAGTTCGGCGACGAAACTGTCAGCGCGGCTGGGATTATCCTTGGCGATGAAGTCGCCGATGTGTTCGAGGTCGGTTAGGGCCTCATCCGTTATGACGATGTTCACGCACCAGATTCTTTCGCCATTTGCTGGTACTTATGGCGCAAACGCTTCGCTACCGTTTCCAGCGGCGTCACTCGGCCAGCGTCGGCGTCGGCAAGCCCCCTGGCAATTGCCGCATCCAAGGCGGCAAGTCGCTTTTCGCGTTCCTCAACCAGCCGTACTCCTTCGCGCAGAACCTCGCTGCGGGATTGGTAGCGGCCGGTTTTCAACAAATCGGACACGTACTGCTCCAGGTGGTGTCCGAGATTCGCACTGCTGGGCATAATGCACCTCCTTGGTTCCTTATATAGCACGACGTGATAACTGTTATCAACAAATCCTGGCTCTGGGCGACGCACCGCGCTACACCGGGTGAGGTAGGGAACGTCCTGTTCAACACCAAGCTGCTGAACCCCAAGTCCTTAGGTGCGCTGATGTCCTTGGATAACAACCACAGCCCTCCAGCTTCAAGGCGACGCCCCCTAAAGAGGAAAGATCGATCGCTAGACTGAGATGCGCAACATCTATGCCCACATGAAGAGCAAAGAGTGCAATAAGACTCCGGACGAGATTCGCAATATGGTCCGCCTTTGGGAAAACGACCCCGAGGCGCACGCGGATACGGTCCCCACTCTGAACGATCGTTATCTTAGCTGTCCACTGGAAGCCGGGCGTTCCACACCTCCCCCGCCCGATACGCGGCTGCCGCCACGATGGAACGCCCCTCACTCCGGCTGATGTTTTTCACGTTCAGGTGAAAGATGGCCACAAGCCTCTCCACGGCACGGACGGGGGACGGGGGGTGTCCCCCAGCGCACCTGCCGGTTTTCTCCGGTTTCGATCTCGCAACCGGTTAGAAAACCGAGCATGCATCCCCCCTTTACCCAATGCGTACACGTTGGGGCGATGCGTAGGTGCGCTGTACGCATTGGTACAAAATCCCGCCGGTCATGCAAGGCGGGTCCGCTCAGGCCAGTGTCTCAGTTTGACATTTGCGGGCTGAAAACCGCCCCTTGACGCAACCGCAGACATCAGCAAGTAGCGATCTATCGAGGGTGCCCCAGGTTGCTGCCGTTTGTCTGCGAGTCAAACCCCGCCGGCGGGCCCTTAAGGTGCCGATGCAAGCTCCGGTCTCATTAAAGTTTCATGAGAATTTTCTAATATTTCTGCTTTGGGGGAACATTGAGTGGACGAAAACAGCTCGTATCAGGAAGCCTACCGCCTGGAGCGCTTAGAGAACGGCGCAGCGACCGCGTTGGCGACTTTCTATTCGGCAAAGGAGGCGTTGACCCTCATTCCAAGCCTGGATCAGAACTACCGGCTAATGCTCGGCGACAAGCAGATATGGCCGCACAAGACTTCATCTACCCGTCATACTGATACGGCAGATTAGCCAAGGGCCGACCCTCCCAAGTGGCCTTGTTCCCTGACCTCTCTTGCCCGGATTGCGACCGGGCATTCTTTTATGTCGGGTTTAGTTTCGCCTTGATGGAGCTGACGGCCTTCAAGATGGCGTCGGCTGCGTACTCATCAAGCGCGATATCCAACAAGCCTTCCGTGGTCTGGATCGAGAGGATACCTACCGTTCCCTTGTCATCCTCGACCGTGCTGACATGGATTTCTGTCGGCACGAAAGGCGCGGCTTTGTCCTTGCGCTTCATCGTTCACCCGTGGCACTTGCGGGCGACAATCGCGCAACCCAGTGTCACGTTCAAGCGGACTTAGGGCCGGGTTCTCTTAGGGACCGCGCTTGCCCGGCTTCGGCGCAAAGGCATCCACCGCCTCGCAAAAGTTTCTTTCATCGGCCAAGCTCCTTTTGAAATGAAATCTCCAATTCTTTCCCCACCCCGCTCGCTCTCAATTCTCAAACAGGTCGAGGGTCTCAGCCTTTGGCTGCTTAGGCCTGGCCTTGCGAACGTTGATGGCGGCCGCATCGAGACGGTTCTTGAGGTGCACGGCATAGTGCTTCTCGATCATTTCGACGCTCGTGCGGCAGTTTTTGGCGACCTGGTAGATATCGGCGCCTTCAAGCAGCCGGAAGCTGATGTAGCTGTGGCGCAGCGAGTAGAGCGTGCGCCGGTTGCCCTCGCGGTCGAGCTTCAGCCCGATCTTGTCGAGAATGCCGTTGAACTGCTTCTTGTGGTCAACCGGGAACAGTTTGTCGGTCGGCTTCGGCTTGTTGCGGGTCACCATCCGCTCAAAGGGGAACACGGCGCCTGAGGTGCTTTTGCAGTACCCTACCCCGCGCTTGCCGCGCACCTGGATTTCAAGGATCTTCTGACCGCTTGCCTTGTCCTTCACGATCTCCACGTCCCGGTACTCAAGCCAGTTGGCTTCGTCTGGCCGAAGACCCGTGTTGGCCAGGAACAGGATCTTGTCGTGGAGCTGCTCAGCCAGCCATACGCGATGGGCTTTTTCACCCTCCTTCGCCTTCTTGCTGGCTTCCCGTGCCTGTGACAGACCGCGAGATCCACCTCTACATAGACGACAGCGGCAGCAGGGAACCAGACTGAGAGCCGAAAGAGAAGCGCCGTGACGAGATGGACTATTTCGCCCTTGGCGGGATCCTCATCAATGAGGAGCACGTCGACGAGCTCTACCGCCTTCACAAGTCCTTTTGCCAGCAGCATGGCATAGACTATCCGTTGCACTCCTGGGCCATCAGGGGTGGGCGTGGCGACTTCGGCCGGCTGAAGAAGCCGGAGGCCGCCTATGAGTTTTTGAGCGACCTGGAACGGATGCTGCTATCGTTGCCGGTCATCGGCATTGCAGCCGTAATCGACCGACCGGGGTATGTGGCCCGCTACCGGGACCGCTATCAGGATCAGCTCTGGTTCATGTGCAAGACCGCCTACTGCATTCTGATCGAACGCGCCGCCAAATACGCCTGCAGCCAGGACCGCAAGCTGCGCGTGTTCTTTGAGCGGGCCGGCAAAGCCGAAGACCGCGACCTGGTGGCCTATACGCGTATTCTGAAGACGCAGGGCACGCCTTTCGACGGCGCCAATTCAGCCAGCTATGACTCGTTGACCGCACAAGAGTTTAGGGACATCGTCCGCGGTGAGCCCCGTGGCAGGACCAAGGCCACGCCTATGATGCAAATAGCCGATCTCTACCTCTATCCGATGGCCAAGGGCGGCTATGACCCATCCTACCGCCCCTACAGGGCCTTGATGAAGTTCAATTCGTCTTCCGGGTCCTCGTCTTCTTCTGACGAAGGCTCTATCGACAGCATGATCATCGCGAACCCGTCCCGCTGCGTGAGGACCTGCTCGTATAGCTGGGGTGCAGTTCGTCCACGCTGCACGCTCAACCAGACACCGGCGTCCGTTTCGTCGATCTCGCTGGGTACGCCTTCCTCGTGTCTACGCCGGCGCAGCAGCGAGTAAGCTGAGACCGGCGCCCCCTTCCCGGCTGACAGATACGGAAACTTCGAAGGCTCCCGGTACGCCCGGAGGATCTTTCCATTATGCACGATCACGAGTGCATTGCTGCTGTGCGTTGAGCAGGCTTCAGGGCCTTTCACAATCGTCGGCACGGCCTGTGTTGAGTTCAACGTCTGACCGACTTTGGTCACCACTGCAACAACGACGCCGTCCATGGGCGCGCTGACCTTCGTGTAGTCGAGCTTTGCGCGAGCATTCTCAACGCCGACCGTCTTCTCAGCGATCTGCGTTTCAAATGACTCGACTTTGGCCTCCAGCGCCAAAAACTTCGCTTGCGCGTCCGCCAGTTCGGCGGCCGATGCTGCCTTCTGCCCACTCAGCGTCTTCTGTCTCCGGAAGACCAATTCGGCCTGTTCCAGCTCTATTCCGCTTTCCTTGCGCTGTGCCTTGACATTGGCGAGGTTGGCATCGGCAATGCGCAGTTCGTTTTGCTGTTGCGTAGCATCGATTTCGGCGATCAAGTCGCCAGCCTTGATCGTTTGACCGAGCACGACATGCAGCGCCTTCAATCGGCCCGATACTTGGGCGCCAACGCTGACCATACGGGCAGGTTCCAAAACGCCGTTCGCAAGAACGGTCTCCTCGACCGACCCGAGCACCACAGGTTCCGTGAGGACGGGATCGCGCGTTTTGCGTTCGAAAGAGCCGGTCGCGGACGCGATGGCGAACACCACCGGGGGGATCCCCAGGACCCAGACGAGCGCCCTTGTCTTACCCTTCAGCAAAACTCACACCCGCTTTGAGAACACATTGTTTTAGCCGGACGCTGTGGTGCGACGGAAACGCCGAGAATCTCATCGACCGAGCTGAAACGAGATTGGCTCCGGCATGCGCTTGTTCCGCTGAGAGGTTTCAACCAGCGCGGAAAACTTGATCGCGAACGCGAACACACGAAGACGTAGATGATGGTGAAGTGACGGGCGAGCATCATTGTCCCTTTCGGAGGGCGGTAGCAGCAGCAACAAGCTCAGGGCGAGTGCCATCGGGCCGAAGAGAAGGCTGGCACGAACAAGGCTCCTGTGTCGGTGCATTGCGAATTTCAGACGTTTGCTTTGGCCGCACTCAGAAGCTCCCCAGGACACCGCCGATATGAAGCGCGACCAGAGCCAGCATGAGATTGGCAAGCGCCTCATGCTCCGACCCATTCGATGGCCCAAAAGGCGTCAGTCGTTTGTAGCGAGCCGGTACGGCCAAGTGTCGTCGAGGTCAGTAAGGCAACCACCATCAATGCTCCCAACGGATTGTGGCCGAGATATCGCGCTTCACGATTGAAGATCATGTCCTCAGCATGAGAGTGTCTTTCGGACCGCGGATGAATTGCGTAAAGCGGGCATCTCAATCGGACCACCGAGATGCAGCTTTTCATTCCGTTAGAATGAGTGTTGGAAACGGAGGATGCCGCCGACGCTGTTCTTCTTGTCGGC
Organism: Mesorhizobium silamurunense; assembly: GCF_014843905.1. Taxonomy (NCBI): domain Bacteria; kingdom Pseudomonadati; phylum Pseudomonadota; class Alphaproteobacteria; order Hyphomicrobiales; family Phyllobacteriaceae; genus Mesorhizobium; species Mesorhizobium silamurunense. The sequence goes on from NZ_LPVS01000017.1 coordinate 105,470, forward strand.
GTCAGTCCAGTTCAACTTGGAAGGGTCGACCATGTCGACGCCGAAGTTGCCGTAGTCGTCATAGTCGACTTCGGCTGTGAGCGTGAAACCTGGAACGACCGTATAGGCGACGTTTGCAGCCACACCATAGTTCTTGAGCTGATCACCCGAGATCTGAAGATTAAACGAAGTTTTCTCGTTGAACTTGTAAGTAGCGCCGGCCCAGAAAGCCCAATTGCCGCCCCAGGTTTTGTAGAAGCCGCGACCATGAGCGTCGATTGCGTCAGTGGCGTCATCGTTGAGCTTGCCATTGGAGCCGTGGCCGAACATTCCGAACAGCGACAGTTCGTTGGTGACGTTGATATCGACGCGGACCTTGCCGGCCACCGATTCGTAGTTGCTGTCATAAGCGACAACGCCAGTGATCGCGCCCCAGCCTTGTGTGTATTTCACGCCGCCGACTACGTGCGGTACATAGCTGTCGATAGTGCCGACTACGCCCGAGCCTTCTTCGAGTGAAACCACAGCCGAAAAGCCGTTACTGGCGTCAAAGTAGTATTGAACCACGTTTGTATCGAAGTTGCCGTACGGAACAAGAATTTGATTGAGGACGTTCCCGGCGTAGCCAATATATGTGTCGAATGCCGACCAGTCCTTACCAACTCGGAGGCCACCAACCTGAATCCAAGCGGAAGTCAACGTGAGGCCTCTGTTGAAGGAATAGTTCTGAGGACTGCCGGGACCCGAAGTGTTGCGGTTACCGAAGTTCATGCTGGTTTCGGTATAGGTCTTCAACATACCGAGTTCGGTCTCTTGGCGGGTCCAAGTTTTGAAGGTAAAGCGTGTGTTGTTTCGCCATGTACCTTGATCCATGCCATTCCTCGCATCCGAGGTTCTGGCGCGGTCATACGATCCCGTGTCGCCAGCGCCGATGTCATAACGGACATAGCCGCCGATGCGCAGGCAGGTCTCGGTGCCGGGGATGTAGAAGTAGCCGGCGCCGTAGACGTCGCAGATCTTGACGTATTCAGCGGGTTCCGGGTCGGCGACCGTCACCGCGTCGGCGGCGCGAGCACCGGAAACTGCGATCAGGGCCGCAACTGAGCCGAGAA
>NZ_LPVS01000013.1:0-45565 GCF_014843905.1 Mesorhizobium silamurunense
GCCCAAGGCGAGCTGCATCCGACGTCCCACTCGCCATTCCCCTGGAGCTGACATTTGGCCGCTCGGACGATGCCGATTGTGGCGTCGTACCGGGCAATACTGAGGTGCGCAAGACACTTCATCTGCGTCTTCTGTCGGGCATAAAGTACTTAACCGCGGCGATTTCTGGGGTTGCCGCCATTTGCTCGGGACACGGACTAGCTGTGGGCTTTCAGTAGGTTGTCCATCCGGTCCGGACCGGGAAAGCTGAGGTTGTCGAAGCTTCAGTGATTCCAGGGGGACCGGATGAACATCCATAAGAATGCCCGTCTGACGCCGCACGGTCGAGAGCGAATTGTAATGCAGGTCGAGAGCGGACAGACGCCACAGGCCGCCGCACAAGCCGCAGGCGTCTGCCCGCGGACGGTTCGAAGGTGGGTCGACCGCTATCGGCGCGAAGGATGGACGGGCTTACAGGACCGCTCTTCCCGGCCGCATCGATTGCGTCGGCCGACGCCTCAGGCGGCTATCGAGACGATCGAACGGCTGCGTCGCCAGCGCTGGACAGGCAAGCAGATCGCCCTCGAGGCCGGCGTCTCGCCCGCGACCGTCAGCCGTGTTCTACACCGTTTGGGCTGGAACAAGCTCAGCGCCTTGGAGCCGGAACCTGTGCGCCGCTATGAGCGAGAGCATCCCGGCGAGCTGTCCACCTCGACATCAAAAAGCTTGGTCGGATCGGCCGTGGGACATCGCATCACCGGGCAATATCCGGGCGCAGTCAACCGCCGTCTGGGCATCGGCTGGGAGTTCGTCCATGTCTGCATCGACGATGCCTCGCGCGTCGCTTTCGTCCAAGTCATGCCCGACCAGCGAAAGGACAGTGCCGTTGCCTTCCTTCAAGCCGCCGTCGCCTATTACGCTAGCCTCGGCGTCTACGTGCAACGCGTCATGACGGACTACGGTTCGTGCTGCCGCTCAAGGACTTTCCGGGCAGCCTGCAAACGTCTCGGCCTGCGCCAGATCTTCACCAAGCCCTATACGCCACAGACCAACGGGAAAGCCGAGCGCTTTATTCAGAGCAGCTTGCGCGAATGGGCCTATGCCCGCGCCTATAACACTTCAGACGAACGCACCGCGGTGCTCAGGTGCTCATGGCCACCGGATACGCACGTCTGCGGTCTTCACCGGATGCATGCGGCTCATCGGGAACCACGACATCTTCGGCAAAGCCCGTCTCGCGGGCTCTCACCGTGCGGCGCCACTTATAGATCAGGCTGGTCGCGACATCGTACTGACGCGCTACAGCCGCCACTGTGGCCCCGGGGCGCGAATGCCGCGCGCAGTATCCGGCACTGATCCTCTTCACTCCAACGACGACGACGCTCAGGCCCGGTCAACAACGTCACATGGCTCATGCTGTGCTGCTAACTACGCTCGTAAGGACGACCTTAAGAGCGCAGCTTCGCTACCATGCCATGCTCGCGCAAGGCGGCCCTCGCCGGCTTTCGATTACCCACATCTCTTGCGGGGCATGAATCATGCGTGATTCCTTGTCTGGCACCGAATCGCGGAGGACGGTGCCATGGAGGGAACGGCAGACGCATGGTTTGATCGTGAGCTTTCCGAATGTAGGTTTGCGGACGAGCGTTTGAGCAAGCGGTTGCGCCAGCTTGTGGAGTTGCATGGAGGGCGCCATGGGAGCCAGCATTCCGCTGGCGTGCCAGGACTGGGCCAACACCAAGGCTGGCTATCGTTTCTTTTTGAATGATCGGGTCAGCGAGGAGGAGATTCTCGCCGGTCACTTTCATTCCACGCGCAGCCGTTTTGCCGAGCGGTCCGATCCTGGTTCTGCAGGATACGACGGAGTTCACGTTTCAAAGAGAACGGTCAGAGGGGATCGGCATCACGTACCGGGTCAACAGCGGCAAGGACAAGGCCGGCCGTTTCCGGATGCACACGGTGTGCGGGCTTTTGATGCATTCGAGCCTGGCCGTCACGCTGGACGGCCTGCCGCTTGGCCTTTCCGCCATAAAGTTTTGGACGCGGACGAAGTTCAAGGGAACCGCCGCGCTCAAAAAGAAGATCAATCCGACGCGGTGCCCATCGAGGAGAAGGAGAGCTTCCGCTGGTTGGAGAACAAGCGCCAGTCGATCGCGCTGTTCGGCGATCCCGCGCGATGCATCCACGTCGGCGATCGCGAGAGCGACATCTACGAGCTTTTCTGCACGGCCCATGAACTCGGCACCCATTTCCTGGTGAGGACTTGCGTCGATCGCTTGGCGGGTGATGGCGAGCACACGATCGCCGCGGAGATGAACGAGGAAGAGATCAGCGGGCTGCATGAGGTCGAGGTTCGCGATGCCAAGGGCAAGCCTGAGACCGTCGCGGTCGAGATCAAATACCGCCGCATCCATGTCCTGCCGCCGATCGGCAAGCAGAAGCGCTATCCCGCGCTCGACCTCACGGTGCTGTACGCCCAGAGCGTGAGGAACCAAAGCATCGGCCAAGGATCGACTGGAAGCTGATCACCAATCTGCCCGTGCATGCCCACGACGACGCCATCGAGAAGCTCGACTGGTACGCCCTGCGCGGGAAGATCGAGACCTTCCACAAGATCCTGAAATCCGGTTGCAAAGCCGAAGAGGCAAGGCTGCGAACTGCCGAGCGCCTCGTGAAGCTCATTGCTGTCTTCTGCATCCTGGGTTGGCGGGTGTTTTGGATGACCATGATCAACCGCTCACAGCCGCACGCTAAACCGGATCTCGCAATAACCGATGTCGAAATGAAGCTCCTCGATCATCTTCTTCCCGACAAGGATCCGACCGCCTCCCATGCCGGAACCTTATCGAGCTATCTGGTCAAGATCGCGCGAATGGGTGGCTATCTCGCGCGTGCCAGCGACCCGCCGCCGGGCAACACCGTCATGTGCGCGGCCTTATGCGCCTCACGGACATCAAGCTCGGCGCAACCATCGGAGCCGAACTTACGGGTAATTGAAAGCCTCGCCGGACGCGTACGTTGTGGCTCAAAGACGGCCGACTATTGTTGGAGGCAGCAATCGCGCCTCAGCTTCAGCATGCCAGCCCGCAATGGCGGCAAATGTCAACAATATGACCGAAAGTGTCAACGCGATTCCGGAAGCACGATCTAACTATGCTCGATAGAGCGCGTGTGAATTGCCATCGCGCGCGAGCACCGCCCGGGCAGCGCTCACCTAGCCGATGAACGCGACAGGGTGTGCAGCTTGGCGTAGCGACTGAGGCAGTTCCAAAACACTGGCACAAAGAACTGCAAAGATTCATGACAACAAACGGGAGGAAGTTATGCAACTCACCCGCAGGAAATTCCTGAATACAGCTTCCATGGCCGCAGCAGCCGCTTCCACTACCGTTCTCTCACCCTTCACTTCCAAGACAGCAAATGCGGCCACGGAGCTTCGAGTGTTGGTTTGGGAAAGCTTAGCCCCGGACTACATTGTTGAGGAGTTTACAAAAACAACCGGCGTCAAGGTGTCTCGCACGTACGTCAGCTCAAACGACGAATACATGGCGAAACTTGCCGTAGGTACGGTTGACTATGACCTTGTTGATGTCACTTCATCTCTTATGCAGCGGGCGATCCAGTCAAATTTCATCGAGCCGCTAGATATTGCAAAAATTCCGAACTTCAAATTACTCTACCCAGAATTTCAGAACCTCAGTTACTTCAAGGATGGGGATAAAAATTATGGGGCTCCCGCATTTTACGGCTATCTACCGCTCACGCTGAATGCCGATGTTATCCCAACGCGGAATGACTTTGATATTCTCTTTGATCCGGCGTTCAAAGGGAAAATCGCAATGTGGGATGACATTGCCGTAATTGCGCAAGTTGCGAAATGGATGGGGTACAAGGAGCCCTGGAAGCTGGGGGACGATGAACTGGCTGCGGTAAAGGCCAAACTGATCGAGCAAAAGCCGCTCATCCGGAAATATTGGACACAATCTGGTGAGGCAATTGAGCTTTTCGCAAGCGGCGAAATTGTTGCTTCACTTTCCTGGAGCTACGTTACCCAACAATTGCTGAAGCAAGGTTACAACGTACGGGAAACACTTTATCCGGGAGCGCTCGCTTGGGTCGATTCTTACACGATTGTGAAAGGAACGCCCAACCGTGATATAGCGCACCAATTTATCAACTATTCGATAGCCCCCGAAACGCAGGCTAAATTCTGCACCGAACAAAAATATTTGGTGACCACCCCAGAAGCCCAAAAACACATGGACCCCGAAATATGGAAAGTAGTTGGCATGGATCAGGTAGTAGAACGGTTGAGTACGACAGAATTTTGGAGTGAGGTTCCACGCCGCAGCAAATATGTCGAAGTTTGGAATGAGATAAAATCTGCTTAAGGAGCTATTTTCAAAGCATGGGCAAGGGCCGGCATCGGGTGCCTCGCCTTCGTGACGCGCTGGCCATTGAGGCCTTGGCGTTCGTCTAGCGCAGCACCCCAGAACTCGGGTTCATAGCAGTTCCCTATGCGCACGGAACCATGATTTGCGAACACTGAAAGGAAGGGCAACATGCTCCTTGATTACTGCCTGCTCAACGGTTGGGAATAGAGAGAGTGTTCAGACAAACCGCCAAACAAACGGCTAGCGTGCGACCAGTCTCTAAGCATGGTGCGAGCGAAACGGAAACTATCGTCTCCCTAGAACATGTGAGCAAATATTTCGGTACGCATGCCGCGGTAAGCGAACTCAGTCTTTCCATTCTCCAGGGAGAACTCTTCACCCTCCTCGGATCGAGCGGTTGCGGAAAAACTACGGTCCTCCGAATGATCAGCGGGTTGGAAATGGCCGATGCGGGAGAAATCCGCATCGGAGAAAAGCGCGTAAATGAGCTGCCCCCATTCAAACGCAGCGTGAACACGGTGTTCCAAGGCTACGCCCTCTTCCCACACATGACAGTATTTGAAAACATCGCCTATGGTCTGGTCATAAAGCGGTTCAGCAGCATCACCATCAAGCAAAAAGTCGATACAATGCTAGAGCGCATTGGCTTGAGTGACAAGGCGGGTAGTCTGCCAAGGCAGTTAAGTGGGGGGCAGATGCAGCGCGTAGCGTTGGCCCGCGCACTTGTCAATGAGCCGGACGTACTTCTCCTCGATGAACCGCTGAGCGCGCTTGATGCAAAGCTTCGAGGAGCCATGCAAATAGAGCTCAAGCACATTCAGCAAGCAAGCGGCCGCACATTCATCAATGTAACTCACGACCAGGAGGAAGCTCTCGTATTGAGCGACCGAATCGCTGTAATGCGAAATGGAAGAATTGCGCAGTTGGGTACGCCAGCTGAGGTTTTTGAACGGCCTAACAGCATTTTTGTCGCCGATTTTCTTGGGGTCAGCAACTTTATACCCGCAATAGTCCACCGTCAGAACGGGGAATCCGTTTCGCTCATTGATCAGGAAGGGTTCGCGTGGGAAGGTCGCTCGCGCAGCAGTCTCGCGCCGCGCCAGCTCGCAACAATAGCAATCAGACCACAAAAGTTCCGGGTATTGCATACAGGTTCCGAGCCAACTGCCACGAACCAGATCGATACTCAGTTTGTAGAATTCGCTTATCTAGGCACGTCAGTGCGCATTGTTGTCCGCCTTCACTCTGGCCGCACACTGCAGCTAGATGCTTCGCCGGCAAGCTTACCGATTCCTTATCAGGGCCTTAGACCTGGTGATCGTCTAAGAATTGAGTACCAGACGGCTGATGTATTGATTTACCCAGCGGAAAACTAGTCGAGGTTCGTTCTTGATAATGAGATCTATGATCCCACGCACTGACAGACCCGCCGTCATTGTCTTTGGGCTGCCGATGGTCTTTGTGCTTTTCTTCATGGTAGCGCCCTACGCCTATATATTCCGATTCTCGCTCGCGTCGACGAGCGGATACAACATCGTATACTCCACAACGTACGAAAATTTCGCGCGCATCCTAAGAGAACCTTTATACTTTGATGTCCTAGTCCATTCCTTTAAGACAGGATTGATTGTAACATTCGCAGCCTTGCCCCTTGGATTCTTACTCGCATACTATTTGTGCTTTATCGCCAAGGGCACAAAGGTGTTCTATTTTCTGATTGTAGCACCGCTCTTAACGAGCTTCGTGCTACGTGTTTACATGTGGAAGCTAATATTGGGACGCAACGGAGTAATCAACGGCGCATTGTCTTATAGTGGTTTGATTGATGAACCCGTATCTTTCCTTTTGTACAGTCGATTGGCTGTTTACGTGACACTCACCTATATTTACATCCCGTTTATGTTTCTGCCTATCTATACAGCGTTAGAGAAGTTGAACGTCGCCTATGTTGAAGCCAGTTTTGACCTCGGTGCTTCGGCGTTGGTGACACTTCGCAAAGTCGTTATTCCGCTTTGCATGCCCGGCATTGTCGCCGGTGCGGTATTTACGTTTTGTCTCAGCTCAGGGGACTTTGTTGTTTCGGCGTTAGTGGGCGGACCCACGGGTGTAATGGTATCAAATGTTATTATTGAACAGTTTGGTGGCGCGTTTAATTGGCCTTTCGGAAGTGCTCTGGCCGCCGTTGTTCTGAGCGTCGTCCTTGTTATCGTTACAGCAGCATCAGTAGCGGAGCGGCACAAAGCCGAGGATGTTGTGGGATGAGTATGGCAGGATTGGGACTGATGCATCGGCACAGCTTGGCCACGCGTACCGGGATCCAGTTCCTTGCATGGCTTGTGCTTTTCTACATCTATCTGCCGGTCGCCCTATTAGTCGTATTTTCGTTCAATGGATCTCCGCTGTTAGTATTCCCGCTGAGTGACTTTAGCTTACGATGGTACAAAGTGTTGATTGGTCACGCCGACTTGCAGCACTCTATTTTTAATAGCGTGATAGTGATCGCCGGTGCTGTTCCAGCAAGTTTGGCATTAGGTATACCTATTGCGTATGGATGCTATAAGTTTAAATTTCTCGGGAAGGAGTTTGTGGCGCACGTAGTCCTGATCCCCCTAATAATACCTGGGTTAATTACAGGCTTGGCGATATTACTCTTGTTGAAACAGCTGGGTGCTTCGTTGTCGCTTGGCACGGTGATTCTCGGTCATACCGTGGCGTGGCTGCCTGTAGTGGTGACCCAGATATACGCGCGACTGCGACGGTTCGACCGACGTTTGGAGGAAGCAAGTTTAGATTTGGGGGCAAACCAATGGCAGACGTTCTGGAGAGTCGTCTTCCCGAACATTCGGGTGGCTATAGTTGGAAGCACCCTCTTGGTCGCGACACTTTCCTTTAACGACATAGCGATCACATTTTTCCTCACCGGGCAGGAAAATACGCTGCCAATGCATATGTGGTCCATGATGCGGGCTGGCTTCACTCCCGAAATTACCGCAGTGGGAGTAATCACTATAGCGGTTACGTTGGGCATCGTAGCATTGGCATTGGCGTTCTTGAGGTTTGGTGCAACTGGGGAAATTGGCGTTGAGCACAGATCCGGTGAAGCGATAGCATCCCCTGCTAAGCTGCAACAGTATGTTCGATGATTACCCGCACAGCCTCCACACCGAGCGGACCGATCGGTCATGCAGGGGTAGGGTCCCGAAATGGCTAAAACCGATTTCACATTCTCGATGCCGCATCGCGTCCGCTGGGCGGAGGTTGATGCACAGAGGGTCGTCTTCAACGCAAACTACGTCAACTATTTCAGTATTGCATTATGGGAGTACATGCGGGCGCTCAGGTTCCGTCTCGTGGATCGTGAAGATCATATTGATTTCCACACCGTCAAGATCGGTGCTGAGCTCAAGGTCCCCCTCCATTTCGATGACGAAGTGGAGATTTTCGCCCGCGCATCCTGCATCGGACGGACGAGCGTTGCCTTCGCCCTCGAGATCTACCCTAGGGACGGTGAGACGATGCTTAGCTCGGGCGAGATCGTTTGGGTGAGTTTCGACCGTACCATTTATCGGCCGGCGCCTGTCCCCCAAGCTTTGGTTGATTTGCTGCGCGGCAGAGAAGGGGAGCACATCCAGGTGAAGCTCTTCGTGCCGAAGGATTAGACGAGTTATGAAGGCGAATTGCCGGACGACGATGAAAGCGGGGGTGGAGCTGATCACGCTCGACGGCTCGCGCCTGATCCTTCTTTCTGTCGAATTTCGTGCCATGATGCTCGGAGTGATCAGCGACTGGATGGCCGAGACGGTCGAGGAAACGCTTAGCTATTACAGCTTCTCCGACAGCCGTGTTGGCTCGAGATTTGGACCGACAAGCCGCACTCGGGTCGTGGCAACCTTCCCGTTCGGCCAGAGCTGCCTGAACCGGACAGCTGGACGGCGCAGGCACATCACCAGCAGCCAGTGGTCCGCCCGAAACTACCATGACCCTGGACCCTCTCCACTTGGATCAGACCTCAGCCCACGGAGCAGCCGTCGCCTGAGAAAAGTGCGAAAGTTTCTGGATCTAACCGGTAGAATCCTCACGGTTAACCCAAAATACCAAGAGATAGGCAGGCAGCCCTACTACCCTCGCCGCATCACAATCGCTGCGAAGCGCAAGCTCGTGTGGAGGGGGCGATGAGCGCGGCGCTTGAACGCCTAACCGCGTTTCTGTTCGAACTTCGGTTCGAGGACCTACCGAAAACGGTCGTCGCGCAAGCCGAGCGCTGTCTCATCGACCTGCTTGGCACCGCTGCCACCGGCGCCCTTACTCCTGCGTCTCAAATTTCTCGTGACTTCTCGGCCACATTTCTCGCCGCCGGTGCTGGAACCTTAGGAGCAAGTCTCTTATTCGACGGACGTCGATGCAGCGCGGTCGGCGCGTCGCTGGCTGGCGGCATCACAATCGATGCCATCGATGCACATGATGGTCATCGTCTGGTGAAAGGGCATGTCGGATGCGCCGTGCTTCCGGCGCTTCTCGCGCTGATTCAGGACTTGGTCGTGACGCCCACCGGCCGCGAGTTTCTCACGCTGTTGGTGCAAGGCTACGAAATCGGCACCCGCGCGGGGATTGTACAGCATGCGAGCACCTCCGATTTCCATTCATCGGGATCCTGGAACTCCATCACCTGCGCCGCCCTGGGAACGCGCCTGATGCATCTAAGCCAGGAGCAGCTTCGGCATGCGCTTGGGATTGCTGAGTATTACGGTCCGCGCAGTCCCATGATGCGCATGGTGGCTCATCCGACCATGGTGAAGGACGGTTCCGGCTGGGGCGCAATGGTTGGTGTCTCTGCGGCCTACCTTGCGCGGCAGGGCTTTTCGGGCGCCCCTGCCGCCATCATCGAGAGCGAAGAGGCGGGGGCGCTTTGGGCCGATCTGGGCGTGCGCTGGCGCATCGAGGAGCAGTATTTCAAGCCATATCCGGTCTGCCGTTGGGCGCATCCGGCGATTGATGCCGCGCTCGATCTGAAGCACCGGTATGCGCTTACGCCACAACAGATCGAGCGGGTTGAGATCCGAACATTTGCCGCGGCCGTCGCCCTCGGCTCGCGGGTACCGACCGAGACCGATGTCGCGCAGTATTCCACAGCCTTCCCCGTTGCCGCAGCGCTGGCCCACGGGCAGGTGGGCACCGAAGAAATCACCGGACGTGGTTTGAGCGACCCGCTCACCGCCGCCCTGCAAAAGCGCATTGTACTGGTGGAACACGGACCCTACAGCAACGTGTTTCCGGCTGAGCGATGGGCTGAGGTCGTCATCATCACGACGGACGGACGCCGGCTAGCTTCAGATCCAGCGACACCACGCGGTGACCCGGAATGTCCGCTCCGGACCGATGAACTACGTTCTAAGTATCGCGCGCTGGCTAGCACTTCGCTTGAGGCCGGCAGAATGACACGTATTGAAGATGCTGTGTTCAGGCTCGCCGACGGGACAAGTGGATTGTGCGAGATACTCCAGGAGCTTCTTCGTCCACCAGACTGCCAATCACGGCTAAGCTAGGGACGTCGTGCTGTACCTCGTCCCACAATGGGCTTTCCAAGGAGTGCCGTCATCAGACTTTGCCGGACCGGTGAGAACCGCGGCAGTGTCGCCCTGAGCAGCGTTTGGGCATCGGGCCGAGACTGCGCCTGGCCCACCGCGTGGCGCAACTCGGGGCCTATCCGCTCTCCTGCTCGAGCCATGAGGCGGGTGATCTGCCTCAGAATCGGGTCGGCGACCGGCGAGCCGTTCTTCGGCGTTGCCTTGATGACCTCGCGTCGGGAGCGGGCGCTGGAGGACTTCACCTTCGCCTCGGATATCCCGTGCTTGTGAGCCTATCGCCCATCTTCGCTCCCGCCTCAAGCTCGCATGCTCGGCAAACGGCAATATCAAGGGCCGATGGCGGCAGATGTCAAAAAAGTGGCTGAACGTGTCAATGCGATCCTAATCGCGCGGTCTAATCTCAACCGATGGAGCTCGTGTAAACTGGTGTTGCGAGCCCCGTCATATGTAGATCGCTTTGCTGGAGAATGCTTGATGTTGGGTGCCCCTCACTACAAACTATTTGGTCGGGCTGCGGTCATCTATTTAGACAATCCTCCGGTGAATGCGATCACTGCCGTTGCTCGTGCTCGGTTGAAAATTCTGATCGAGCGGTTTGCGACGAGCAAAGGCATCGATGCGATCATTCTGACGGGCGCAGGGCCGGAATTCTCTTCTGGAACCGACATTTCAAGATCCTCAGAGAAGGTAGACTTTAGCGGCTTGCCGGAACTGATAACCACGATTAAGGCGTCTGCGGTCCCCATTGTCGCGGCTCTTGAGGGTCGTGCTATTGGGGAGGCTCTGTCCATAGCGCTCGCCTGCCACGCGCGGGTTGCGACACGGAGCGTACAGCTTGCGTTTCCCGAGGCGACATGGGGGCTTGTTCCTTCAGGTGCCGCCGCTCTTCATCTGAGTGAATTGGCAGGATTGCAATACGCCCTTGAAATGATCGTCGGGGGGAAGAACATTACCGGAAATGCCGCGCATGCGCTCGGAGTGGTTGACGAACTGGTCAGCAGCCGTGAAGCGTTGGTGGATGAGGCGATTCGGGTCGGGACGGATCGCAGTCCGAGGCGTTCAAAAAGCCCAACTGAGAAGTGCCGGCAGGTTATCATTGAGGATTTCAAGCAATCGTTTCCAGCTTCCTTGAAGGCGCCGGCTGGGAAGCTGGCTATGGAATGCGTCTTAGGAGCCCAGTCAGCTTCCCTTGAAGAAAACATCGCCATTGAAAACCGACAAAACGAAAAGCTGCTCGCGGAAGCCGAGACAATAGCACTATTACATGCAAGCAATGTCGAGCTTGCAACTGATCTGCCTCATTTCCGGTCTGGGTCCGACACTATAAGTCTTCCGAAATGCGTTGCAGTGGTTGGCTTCGGCTTCATGGGTCGCGGAATTGCTATCAGCTTTGCGACAGGCGGCGTGAAGGTGTTGGTTCACGATCAAGCTGGAGATCGGCTAGCTGAGGGCCTTGAGGCTGTTGGTGCGTCGCTGAAATCCATGGTTAGGCGTGGTCGAATATCTCAGGAGCAGGCCGAGACTGCACGCAACAATATCATAGCGATTGGCGATATGGAGGCGCTAGATGAGGCCGATCTGGTTGTCGAAGCGGTCTCCGAAGACCTTGAACTAAAGAAAACGATCTTCGCCAAGCTAGACAGCATATGCTCAAACCACGCGACTTTGGTCACAAACACGTCATCGCTTGATATCGATGAGATTGCAGCTGCAACAGGGCGGCCGAAAAGCATTGCTGGGATGCATTTCTTCAGTCCTGCTCATCTCCTAAAGCTGGTGGAAATAGTTCCAGGCAGGGAGACAGCGGAAGAGACTATTGAGCAACTGAGAGTTGTTTCCAAGCACATTGGTAAGGTCGGGGTGGTCGTCGGTAACCAGTTCGCGTTTGTAGCTAACAAGCTACTTGCCGGGTACCAACGCGAAGCACTCTTTCTGTTGGAAGAGGGTGCCCTTCCGGAACAGGTCGACAGAGTGCTTCAAGAGTTTGGGTTCGCGATGGGGCCATTCGTGATGAACGACATGGCCGGAAACGATATCAGCTATCATGTAAGGCAGGCGGCGTCATATCCCGCCGGAATGCGTTATCCGCACGTTGCGGACCGGATCTACGAAGCGGGCCGCTATGGTCAGAAAACAAACAAGGGTTGGTACCGATATGAGCCGGGACAGCGCGAGGCGCATCCGGACATCGAGGTCGCGAAGTTGATCGAGTCGACCTCCTCCGAACTCGGGTTCAAAAGACGGAACATCTCCGATGACGAGATACTGCAAAGATGCCTGCTGCCTGTGGTTAACGACGCGGCTTGGCTGCTCGGAGACGGCATTGCGAGGAGTTCCGGAGATATCGATGTAGTTTGGATGAATGGGCTGGGCTTTCCACGTCGCAGGGGAGGTCCAATGTTCTGGGCCGATCATTTGGGCCCAAAACGAGTCTACGAGCGGGTCATCGAATTTAGAGAAGAACATGGCCCGGTGCTATGGGAGCCTGCCCCTCTACTGGCATTCCTTGCCAAGAGCGGTATGCGATTTGCGGATGTCAGGTGAAAGATGCGAACGGTAGCTATCGTTTCAACAGCTCGGACTCCCGTGGGCAGAGCGTACAAGGGAGCGCTACGCGCGGTTCATCCCGTTTCGCTGGCTGCGCACGCTATTTCTCACGCTGTCGCGCGTGCTGGAATTGAGCCCGGTCGGGTCGAAGACGCGATCATTGGATGCGCACTGCCTGAAGCCGCCGCGGGACGAAATATTGCGCGCCTGTCGTCACTTCGCGCAGGCCTGCCGACGTCGGTTGCGGCTGCAACTGTAAACCGAGAGTGTGCCTCCGGGCTGCAGGCAATCGCTCAGGTTGCTCATCGCATCGCATGTGGAGAGATTGACGTCGGTGTTGCGGGGGGGGTGGACTCAATTAGCATTGTGGATAACGAGCAGATACGTCAAGGCTGGATCCCCGAGCCATGGCTCAAAAGCCATAAGCCCGAAATCTACATGCCAATGCTCCATACCGCTGAAGTCGTCGCTCAGCGATACGGAATCAAACGAGAAGATCAGGACGCGTATGCGGCGCAAAGCCAACGTCGCGCTTCGGCCGCGCGGGAAGCAGGTCTATTCAGCAGCGAGATCGCGCCGATCAACATAGATGACGAGCTTGACCCTGCAGGTTCGGCAAGCATCGAGAGAGATGAAGGCATCCGGCCTGGCACAACCGAGCAAACCTTGAGCGGACTTAAGCCGATCCTCGGAAGTGAGTACACGATTACGGCCGGAAACGCCTGCCAGATGTCTGATGGCGCATCAGCATGCGTTCTAGCTGACGCAGATTACGCGGTGCGATCGGGGCTGCCTGTTCTGGGCATTTTTCGGGGACACTCGGTCGTGGGATGCGAGCCGGACGAGATGGGACTAGGACCGACATTGGCAGTGCCGCCACTGCTTAGGATGGCGGGAGTTACAACCAGCGATATCGACCTATGGGAGCTCAACGAGGCCTTCGCTGCCCAGGTACTCCCCTGTCAGCATCGATTGGAGATTCCCTCTGAACGATTAAACGTGAATGGTGGTGCGATTGCCCTTGGACATCCATACGGGATGACGGGCGCCCGTCTGACTGGCCACGGACTTATTGAGTTGTCCCGAAGAGGTGGCAAATACCTTGTCGTCACAATGTGTGTTGGTGGCGGTATGGGGGCGGGCGCACTGTTTGAAGCAGCGAGTGGTCGCGATGTCCGAAAGAATTGACCTTCTTGACCCATTTGCCTCGATCGACATTCCGGTCAGGGAATGGGTTAACAGCGGAATGGCCTGGGTCGCCTCAAACTATCGTGAGGTGTTCCAGTCTATCAAGGTTCCGTTTCAGCTTCTTCTCAACGCCGTGGAACAAGCATTGCTGAGCTGTCCGCCAACAATTTTGCTCGTGGTGGTCGGGTTAGTCGCGTGGCAGACAGGTGGGGCTGGCGTGGCGGTAGCGGTGGTTATGCCGTTGATCGTGATCGGCCTCATTGGCGCGTGGATAGAGGCGATGACGACGCTATCGCTCGTCGTAAGCTGCGTTCTCGCATGTCTGATCATCGGCATTCCTCTCGGAATCCTCATGTCGCGTAGTGACAAGATCCAAGCCGGTATGAGGCCAGTTTTGGATCTCATGCAAACGATCCCTTCATTCGTTTATCTGGTGCCAGTTGTGATGCTGTTTGGCATTGGCAAGGTCCCGGGTGCGATCGTTACGATGATATATGCGCTGCCCCCGGTGATCAGACTGACAAACTTTGGTATCCGTGAGGTCAGTCACGATCTCGTTGAAGCCGCTCGTGCGTTCGGAGCGAATGATTGGCAGGTCCTGTTGAAGGTTCAGTTGCCACAGGCGCGACCGGCCATAATGACTGGCGTCAATCAGACAATCATGCTTGCCCTTTCGATGGTGGTTGTTTCTTCGATGATCTCTGTTCCAGGGCTGGGGCAACTCGTGTTGAGCGGTATAGGCCGCTTAGATCTCGGCCAGGCAACCGTTGGGGGTTTTGGAATTGTGATGCTGGCGATTGCGATCGACCGCCTATCACAGTCGTTTGCGCAGGCGACCAGGCAGCGTGTTGGCGGCGCGGGACTGGGATCACGGCCTCTCGCGATCCTGAGCTTCCTGTTCCGGGGAACAAAATGAAAATAAGCAGATCTCAAGGAGGATGAAATGATCACGTCAGTTTTGAAAAAGTTGGCAACCGCCGTTGCGGTGTTCACAGTTGCGCTCGCACCCGGCGTTTTGGCTCAAGATCTCCCAGGAAAAGGGATAGTAGTCCGACAGATTAAAGGCGAAGATTACACCTCGGTGTTCCAACACCTGATTGTTCAGCATGGGCTAGAAGCACTCGGCTATACGGTTGAGGAGCCTCAGATAGCGAACTATCCCACAATTCACATCGCTGTATCAAACGGCGACGTCGATTACACGGTGCACCATTGGCAACCCCTTCATGACGCGTTCTTCGAGAATGCTGGTGGCGATAAGGTGATGACGCGGCTAGGAAACTTCACGCCCAACGTGAAACAGGGATATCTTATCGACAAACGCACAGCTGACAAATACAGCATATCGAACATCGGGCAGCTCTCTGACCCGAAGCTTGCAGCACTTTTCGATAGTGATGGTGACGGGAAGGCCAATCTCGTGGGATGCAACCCAGGTTGGGGATGCGAGCGGATAATTGAGCATCATCTGACGACCTATAAATTGCGGGATACAACCCATCATGATCAGGGCGAGTACTTTGCTTTGGTGGCTGATATGCTCGAAAGGTACAAGAGTGATCAATCAATTTTGTACTATACGTGGTCGCCAAATTGGCTCAATAATCGTCTGAAGCCTGGAACGGATGTCGTTTGGCTCAGTGTGCCCTTCTCGGCAAGCCCCGACGACCCGAACGCGAACACGGAATCTCCGGACGGCACGAACACTGGATTTGCCCCTAATACGATTCGTGTCCTCGCGAACAATCAGTTTTTGGAGGAGAATCCCGCAGCCAGGAAATTCTTCGAACTCGCCACGGTGCCAGTCGCGGACATTGAAGCTGAGAACAGCCTCATTGAACAAGGCGAGAAGTCTCCCGAAGATATTGAGCGCCATACTCAAGACTGGATCAAGGCAAACCGCGCTGCGTTCGACGGCTGGGTAAGCGAGGCGCTGAAAGCAGCCAAGCCATAGACGCCAGCACCACCAAAGCGCCTTTGTCCCCACGCTTGGTTAGGACCTCGAAATTGTCAGTCAAGAAGATTGAGTTCAAAAATGTCTGGAAGGTCTACGCGGCGCGCGAAGGCGATGCGCTGGAGGAGATAAAACGATCACGTCTGTCCGGCGCCCCGGTACCACCATATGTCGTCGGCGTCGAAGACGTTAGTTTCGATATAAATCAAGGCGAGATATTTTGCATAATCGGCCTTTCCGGAAGTGGGAAATCCACTCTGCTGCGCCATATCAATGGCCTGATTAAGCCTACCGCCGGACAGATCGTTATCGATGGGGCGTCGATTAACGATTTGAGCGAGGCACGTTTGCTGCAGTTGCGCTCGCGGAAGATAGGCATGGTGTTCCAGCATGTTGCACTACTACCGAATCGTACTGTGACAGAGAACGTGGCGCTGGGCCTAGAAATTCGGGGAGTCAAGAAGGCCGAGCGACGTCAGCTGGCCCAGGAGGCGCTAGAACGAGTCCAACTGCCAGAGTGGGCAGCGTTCTATCCCGACGAGCTGTCCGGTGGGATGCAGCAGCGCGTGGGTCTAGCGCGCGCCTTGGTAACAGATCCTGAAATTCTGCTGATGGACGAACCGTTCAGCGCGTTGGATCCCATTATCAGAAGGCAGCTACAGGATCAGTTCATAGAGATCTCGGCAAAAGCGACAAAAACGACTGTATTCATCACTCACGACATTGAGGAGGCCGCGCGTTTAGGTGATCGTATTGCCATCATGAACAAAGGAAAGGTGGAACAGATCGGCACGCCGCAGGATATTCTACTGAGACCTGCGACACCCTACGTTCGAGAGTTCGTGAGCCATGTCACCCTCTTGGATAAGTTGGTTGCCGGTGACATCATGCAATCAACCTC
The DNA here is from genome assembly GCF_014843905.1 of Mesorhizobium silamurunense. Taxonomy (NCBI): domain Bacteria; kingdom Pseudomonadati; phylum Pseudomonadota; class Alphaproteobacteria; order Hyphomicrobiales; family Phyllobacteriaceae; genus Mesorhizobium; species Mesorhizobium silamurunense. The sequence goes on from NZ_LPVS01000013.1 coordinate 16,549, forward strand.
CGAGATCGTCGATTCCGTAAATGTCGCCTGTGACGGCGGTTCTATCGACGCCCAAACGCCAGTGGCGGAGGTCATACGGAGGGGTATCTCTGCAACTGGAACGCTTCTCGTTTCGAGAGGCAGTACGAACGTCGGCATGATTGGTCGTGAGGAAATCCTGACATTTCTCACAATGCGTCCAGACAGGGACCGTTAAGCGGCTCGTGATGTGGGTTTGCAATGGCCTCCTAGCTAGGCCATCACATCAATGGGGTTTCGCCAAGAGTCCGTTTGGGAATTGGTTCAATGGCTGTTGCGCATCAAAAGACTGCCCACGGCGACGTGGATCATGGCTTGGAGACGTCGATGCGTGGTTCGTAGTCGCGCACGCGCGGCGCCAGCGTATTAGCCAGCCGAACGTTCTTTCGACCATCCAACGCCTGAGCAGCGCCTTGAAGCCGGCCTCGGTATCGATACGGCGCATCACTTCGATGACGAAATCGTAGCCCATAATCACAATTCGATCGCGCAGGCAATCAACCGGACTCTTACGCGGCATGGGAGCCACACATGACAAAATCCTTTGATTGTGGAAATGAACCTCGCCAGGACGAGTTTTCATGCTTGGTAGCGAAAGAAGTCGAGCGCGTTCTGGCTAAGTACGATGAGGTTCTAAAGGAACGGAGCTCAATCTCATCGCGCATGTTGACTGGCAATACCGCTGTTGCCGATTTGCTTTCGGCAACGCCCCAACAGGCTATCCATGACGATTTGACCGCCCTGGCCACGGAATTTGTTCGCAGGCTCGCAGCCGATGCAGCGCATCGTTCCGATGAAAGCGCCCGTGAGGCGGCTTCGCTCACGGCGCCGACCGAGGGCACGCGTGGGTGCGAAGTCCTAAAAGCGCGAGATCAGCAAAGCGATTGCCTGCGAATTGAAGACTGGGCGGGCGCGGTTGCAGGGCCCACCTATCTGGAAGAACACTTCGGCATACCGCGATCGACATTGCATTGGTGGCAACGGCACAATGATGTAGTTGCGTTGCGGAAAGGCGCGCGCAAGCATGTGTTCCCCTTGGCTCAGTTCATCGACGGCAGGCCTGCACCGGGGATACGACAAGTGCTCTCCTGGATCCCCAATTCCAGACCGGCATGGCTTTGGCTGACCTCCCCTTCACCGCGGCTTGATGGCCGAATTCCCATAGAGATGCTCCGGCAAGATCTGGCTGCCGAAGTCATCTCGGCTGCACGAGACTTTTCCTCGACATTGAAGTCCAGCTGACAAAACCAACTGCAAATCCGTGCACCGCGGCAATCGGTTGATCCCGTTGTGAGCCTGCGAAAGCCCATTGAGGGTCGCGCGCGCCACTACGCGCTGCGCAATGTATTTTGCAATATCGTGCGAAATGTCCAGCTTGTGCTGTTTGTATAGTTTGCGCAAATTGTACAGTATATATTTGATTTCCGTGACTTAATTGCAACGTCTTGCGCATATATCTCTGCGTGCTGCGCAGTATATATTGCATAATTCAATATCGCGGATAGCGTCAAACTGCGAAGAAGCAGCGCGATGCGCATCTTTTTCGATCATGGGGAATGGGGATGGATGCGTCTTTCAGCAAAGAAGATGCCCTGACCCTTTTTTTAATCTTTTGACTGGAGAAAAAAATGAACATCAAGAGCCTTCTCGGCTCCGCTGCCGCCTTGGCAGCAGTCACCGGCGCACGCGCAGCCGATGCCGTCACTGTCGCCGAGCCGGAACCAGCTGAGTACGTCAAGATCTGCGACGTCTATGGCGCCGGCTATTTCTACATCCCTGGCACCGAAACCTGTCTGCGCATCGGTGGTTATGTCCGCTGGGATGCTTCGGCTGGCCAGGAAGGTTCGTACAACGGCCGTCGTGCTGTCGACCATGAGGACGGCAGCATCAACGATACCTGGCACAAGAAGGCCCGCTTCACGCTGAGGACCTGGACTGGTCAGGAAACAGAACTCGGGACCTTGAAGACCTACACTGACACCCGCTTCAACTATTCCGACGGCAGTAACAGCAGCTCGCTGAACTTTGCCTGGATTCAACTGGGTGGGCTGCGCGTCGGTAAGGACGAATCGGCCTTCGACACGTTCATCGGTTACGCCGGCAACGTCATCAACGATACGTTGGTTCCCTATGGCGATTTCGACACCAACGTCGTGCAATACTACTTTGATGCCGGCAACGGCTTCTCGGCCGTGGTCTCCCTCGAAGAAGGCTCTGGCACGGTCGGCACGATCGACAGCTACGTTCCGCATGTCGTCGGCGGCGTGAAGTACACGCAGGGCTGGGGCGCCATCACCGGCGTCGTTGCTTATGACAGCAACTACGAAGAAGTGGCCGGCAAGGTTCGCTTGGACGTGAATGCGACCGAGGCGCTGGCGCTGTTCATCATGGCCGGCTACGGCACCGACGACAATCTCAATGACCCGACCTATGCGATCCCTGCAGGCGACCGCGGCTTCTACAAGCAGTGGGGCGGCAACTGGGCAGTGTGGGGTGGTGCCACCTACACTTTCAACGAGAAGACTGCATTCAACCTCCAAGTGTCGTATGATGAAGCCAAAGAGTTTGGCGTTGCGGCGAACGTCGCCTACAAGATCGTCCCGGGCCTCACGGCCACGGCCGAAGTTGACTGGGCTCATAACGACCACGACAGCAACGGTTACAACTGGACCGGCATCCCCGCTGGCAAGAGCAACGCTGTCGGCGGTATCCTCCGCTTCCAGCGCTCGTTCTGACGGATCGAAGCATTGAACCATAGCGCCCATCGCATATGATTGCGTGCGCTAGACTCGCCCGTCCAGCCGGTGTTGGCTTAGCGGGATACCCAAAAAGGCACATCGGCGGCTCCTTCCAAAGTGCTTAGGTCCGTACCTCCGGGATCGAAGCCTGCCGCCGATGCGAAGGGCGCCCTTGACCAAGGCGCCCTTCATTCTACAGCGTCGAGCATTCTGACTGAATCGAAGGGATTGCTGTCGTGTAGAGACGACCTGCTGTCAGAAAATCTAGATTTGAATATCACGTCGGGGGATGTTGTTGTCTACAGAGCGGTACAGCGGCTTGGGACTTCCACTTGTCATTCCTCGATCTTGATTGCGGAAACGGAAGACGAAGGTGGTTGCCGGAGAACCGAATGACGTGCGATTGAAAAATGTTGACGGCCGATGGATTGTCCATGTCGTCGAAAATGGCAAAATAACTCGGCATTTATTCAACGCTCAAGCCGTTGCCGAGAGCTACGCCGAAGGCCAGCGAATTAGGCTCGGCCTGCCTGGAAGGCCACCGATCAGTTGACAAGCGTTGAACCTGGATTAGGAGGAGAACCCGATGGATGAGCGCCCTAAGAGGCTCCGCGAAACACCAGACTTCATCATCAACGATGTTCTCGACCTCGCCGAGTACTCTGATCGCGGTATTGTCACGACCCTAGTCGATACACACGGAGTTCGCCTTCGTCTCCACCTCACAGCCGTGACTTCAGAATTGCTTTGCGAGCGAATTGCCAACGCGCTGGAGCGCCGGTACGGCGAATAGCGACCTAAGAGTCCTCTCTGTTTTGAAATTCAGGGATGAGCGTTTCTGCGGATGAGATTGCCGCCCATAGCGACAAGGATCATGGCGTGAGAGACGTCGATGCGCTGCTCGTAGTCGCGCACGAGGCGGCGCCATCTTGCCATCCAGCCGAAGGTGCGCTCGACAACCCGGCGGCGGGCAGGACTTCGGACTTCGAAGCCCTTCTGGTCGTCGGATCTGCGGATGACCTCTACCACGAAGTCCAGATAGACGGCCTTGTTCATGAGCTTCAGCCTGTCATAGGCGCTGTCGGCGAACAGATGCTTCACCCAGGGCCAACGTTTGCGGATGCCGTCCAGGACCGCCTGAGCCCCGGCGCTGTCGGAGATATCGGCCGGCGTCAGGTTGACCATCAACAGCCGCCCATCCGTATCGACGGCGATGTGGCGCTTGCGGCCGACAATCTTTTCCGGCGTCGTACCCTCTTGTTCCGGCTTGCGGAGCCTTGACCGACTGGCTGTCGATCACGCCAGTCGTGGGACTGGCCTCGCGCCCGGTCCGCTCGCGGTCCAGCATCAGCGCCATGTCGTGGATGGTCTGGAACAGAAACCGCCGCGCCAGCTCGCGAAACCAGCCATAGACCGTCTGCCAGGGCCCGAAATGAATCGGCAGCATCCGCCAGCCGCACCCCGAACGAACCAAGTAGCGCACCCCATTGATCACCTCGCGAAAATCAACCTCGCGCGAACGCCCACGCCGCCCAGGCTTGGGCATCAGCGGCGCGAACTGCTCCCACTCCTAGTCGGCCAATCAGACGGGTAGCGCTTGGTCTTCTTGGCGATCTGGGCCATCCGGCCACGGCTCTGCTCTGTCCACATCCAACGATTGAATCATAACCCAGCCTCAGACCGAACCCCCAGCAAGCCGATTTTCAAAACAGCCTCTAAGAGACTAATCACGCCGACGAGAGCCGACCTGTGCGATCTCAGGCATTGGTGACCGCCTGTTCTCGCCAATGAACTCGGTATGCCTTTGGGGGCATACCCGTCCAGCGTGTGAAAGCTCGAACAAATGCGCTGACCTCCGAGTAGCCCAAGATCATCGCGATGTCGGCAAGACCGTAATCAGATTTCTCCAGTAGATCGGTCGAGACGGCTTTCCGCTTGGCGTCGACTAAATCACGCAACATTAATCCCTGTTCGTCCAGGCGACGTTGAAGCGTTCGTGTGGTCATGCCCAACTGCTTAGCAATCCAGTCGATTCGAGGAGCCTTACCCAGCAGCAGAGCTTGGTCAATCTGCGCGCCTACGAGCGAAGCCAGATCAGCGGAGTAGGTATCTCGTGATATAAGGCTCTCAGCCTGGTCCCGCAGAATGCCCAACAACTTTGGGTCTGCGTTGGCGACGGGATGTTCCAACACCCTACTGTCGAAAAGAATGGAACTGGAACCCTGTCCGAAATGAACTGGCGATTGAAAAACCTCCCTGTAATCCTCGATAGGGGCCAAGGCAGTATGCTCGAATTGCACGCGAATCGGGCGCCAGGTACGGCTTGATAGCGTGCGTATTATCTGCATGCCCCAGGCGAGCGCCAGTTCAACATCCTGTCTGCATTCAGCGACGCCGGGGGCGATTATTGAATAAGTCAACTCTGCAGTCGCGTCTGGCCTTCTAATAAGGTCGAATCGACAACCGTCGGCACGAAGTTTGAAATACCGCACAAACGTCCGTAGAGCGTCTCCCACATCCTTTGAGTTCAGCATCATGTAGCCGATAATCTCAAGGTCATAAATACTATAGGTGCGGCCGAGCTTCAGGCCAAACGCTGGCTCGGAAATCTCCCGCGCGGCAAACTCCATAAGAGCGATACACTCGCAGAGGAATACACGCTTACCGTCAACTTGAAATTTCGAAAGGTCAAACCCAGTACGCGCATCACGTGCTGGGATCGCCACGCCGTGATCGCGCATATGGGCCAGGACCGGTTTGCAGACGCGCATTGGAATAGTGGGCAGCTTCAGAACTGCAATCGTCATGATGTACTCCTAGGTGTCGACAACGACCCCTGTTGGCGGGCACTATCGAAAATGTGGCATGAAATGTCAATGTGCATGTGGGTCAGCATGGCTATGTTGGCTGTAAGAAATTGCCCCTCAAGGAGAATTCCGAAGTGCCCTCCAACCACTGGCTAAAGCCATTGCTTGAACCTCGTTCCGCCGTGATTATCGGTGCTTCGGCAACTGAAGGAAGCCTAGGCAGAAGCGCAGTTGATCACATGGTTGAGCGTGGGTACCGCGGGCGACTCTACGCCGTAAACAGCAAGTATAAGAAGATCGGAAATGTCGACTGCTTCAGCGCGGTATCTGAACTGCCAGAGGCGCCAGACCTGGCGGTAATTGCAGTCAATCAGAGACTCTTGGAGCAAGTGCTCTCGGAATGTGTAGCGCTAGGCGTACGAGCTGCTGTCATATTCGCGGACTGCGGGAATATGGAACAACGCGATCGTCTGGCCAGTATCGCCGCCGAAGCGAGAATGCCGATCTGCGGTGGTAACGGGATGGGGTTTCAGAACTTCACCAACGGCACGCATGCAACGTTTAGCTCCTGTCCGGTTACCAAGGCCGCGCCTGGAAACGTTTCATTGATCGCCCATTCCGGGTCTGTCATTCAAGCGCTAGCCACAGATCTAACGCGTCTTAGGTACAATTTAACCGTGTCGTCCGGCCAGGAAATCAATACCACATTGGCGGACTACTTAGATTATGCGCTAGAGTTGCCCTCGACCAAAGCAGTTGCATTGTTTATCGAGACGGTCCGTGACCCCGCACGTTTCGTGGAAGTGCTACGAAAGGCCGCTAGCAAGCGCATACCGATTGTCGCGCTCAAGGTTGGCCGGACGGCAAAGAGCGCAGCTATGGCCATAAGTCATAGTGGAGCGGTCGTCGGCGATGCGTCGACCTATGAAGCGCTGTTCGACCGTTACAATGTGATCTCGGTCAAGACGCTCGATGACTTGGCGGCGACAGCCCAGTTACTCGCGCACGTCAAGGATGCCAATTCAGGTGGGCTCTGCGTGGCGATGGATTCCGGCGGGCTGCGCGAACTCATGGTTGATATCGCAGAAGACAAGGGCGCCACTTTCGCTGAGCTTAGTAAGTCCACGCTGGCCCAACTGCAGGACCAGTTGGACGACGGTATGATCGCGGAGAACCCACTGGATGCATGGGGTAGCCGTACCGACGCCAAAGCACATTTTGCGCGTTGTTTAGAGTTGATGATGCGTGATCCCAACAGCGCATTTGGCGCTATTGCAACCGAGGCAGGGGACGCCTTTCAATTTGGGACCGTCTATGCCGAGATCGTGGCTGAGACGCAGCGGTTGACCGGAAAACCGATGTTTATGATGAGCAGCTTTTCGGGGATTGCGAACTCTAAGATAGCTACGCGATTGTTGGATTGCGACGTTCCTCTCATCAACGGGGTCGATTGCGCGATGACGGCGGTGAAGGCCGTCGACACCTTTAAAGCGCGACTAGAAAATGCCGCGAGGGAGGTCGGCCTCTCGGTCCCACAATCAGCTCTTGAAAATGCTAAAGCCCTGCTCGCGCAGCCGGGTTCCGATGGTGAGAAGATTGGCCTGTCGGTATTGCAGGCTTTTGATATTCCGGTGGTGGCATACTACGAGTGCGAGAATCTGCAGGAGGTGCTGACGGCGATCGACAGGACGGGTTTTCCTGTGGTGTTGAAGACTGCGATGCCGGGGATCCATCATAAGTCCGACGTCGGTGGAGTTTTGCTGAATCTGGACAGCATTATTCGGGTGACCGAAGCGTACAAGGATTTGACGCAGCGTCTAGGACCTAAGGTGATGGTCCAGAGGATGAGCCCCTCCGGCGTCGAGATGAGCTTTGGCATGGTTGTCGATCCTCAGTTCGGCGTGCTGGTAACCGTCTCTCCGGGAGGGAAATGGATCGAGTTGTTTGCCGACCGGCAGATTGCGCTAGCGCCCTTCGACGAGGAGCGCGCGCGAGAGCTAATCGACCGCCTCAAGATTCGACCAATATTCGACGGCCGTCGTGGCGAGAAACCGTATGATGTCCATGCACTGGCCCGAGCATTCTCGAAATTCTCGATTATGGCTGATGCTCTGAAGGACGAGCTTGCTGAGTTCGATGTGAATCCTGTGATTATTACTGACACTGAAGTGATTGCGGTAGACGCGCTGCCGGTTAGAGCCGCCATCAAAAATCAACATACGAAGCACTAATCAGAAGGCTGCCGCTATGACCGCACTAGTTAGCACTCAGCGCCACGGACAGATACTTGTTGTCACAATCGACAACCCGCCGGCGAATGCCATCTCTCGCCGTACGAGCCGAGAAATTTATGCTGCGTTCGCAGCGTTTCAGGAAGACGAAGACCTACGAGTGGCAATCCTCACAGGCGCCGGGGACCGCATCTTCAGCGGCGGTTGGGACTTGAAGGAGTCCGATGAAAGCCTAACCGCTGACCTCTATTATGACACGCAAGTCGGTAATGGCCCTGGGGGGTTCGGTGGCATTTCGGAGTTCTGGGGTCTGACAAAGCCGGTAATAGCCGCTGTCAACGGCGCCGCAGCGGGAGGGGGCTTCGAGATCACGCTCGCGTGCGATATGATCGTAGCGGCCGAGCATGCGCGCTTCCTTCTCCCCGAGACGCGGATCGGGCTTTTGCCCATGGCGGGCGGCATTCAGAACCTGCATCGCCGTATACCGTACAATGTCGCAATGCACCTCATGATGACGGGCGAGGCGATCTCGGCGTCTGAGGCTGCTCGATGGGGCCTTGTGAACGAGGTTGTTCCCCGGGGAGAGGCTCTGGCTGCGGCGATGCGCCATGCCGAGAAGATCTGCGAATCGGCCCCGCTCGCCATTGAAGGTCTCAAAGAAGTTATGCGCTATACATCGCACCTCTCGGCAAAGGACGGGTTTGCGGCGGTTAGAAACCCGCCAAGTGAATTGAAAAAGTACAAAGCTATAGCGAACTCTGAAGATAGCCTCGAAGGACCACGGGCTTTCATGGAAAAGCGCAAGCCCCAGTGGAGGGGCAGGTAATCACTAGAGATATATTCAGCGGCACAACCTCCCAGGTACAGTGACTGGCGTTTGAATGCGGGTTGGTGAGTGGGGACACAGCCGATGGACGCTTCTCGAGATGACGGGCGCAGCTTGCGTATCCAACTGACTTCGTTGGTGACAAGATGAACGACGCACGACTCCTAGATATTGAGCTTTTCCAGCATTTTGCTGACGAGCATGTCCGGTTCTGTGATACCGACGCTCTGGGTCATGTGAACGTCGGTGTATACTCGTCCTATTTTGCCGCTGGCAGGGCAATATTCGACACGATGCTGGCTTCCGACGACTATATACTGCCGATTGCGCGGATAGCCATGGACCTGCGCGCAGAGATAAAGTATCCAAACAAGATCGTTGTGGGATCATTGTTACTCCGGACTGGCAGATCATCATTTCTTGTGGGCCAAGGTTTATGGATCGAAGGTAAGCCAATGGCTACAGCTGAAGTCACTCACGTGCTGGTCGATCGAAAAAATGGTCGCAGCACGCCGCTTCCCGAACCCTTCCTCAATAAGTTGAGATCACTGGGACCGGTGTGTGCCGAAGGCTAAGAGCCTGCTTGGAACGCTCTACTGGGCCCCGCTGCTTAGTTTCTCCCCCAGGATTCTTCGGTCAGACTGATCCGGAGCCTCTTCGCGGCCGCGCCGTTTGCGTCGAGTGGCGGGGCCCATGCCAAAGTGGGCCTGAAAGGCGCGTGAGAAATGACTACGGTTGGAAAAGCCCGTGGCAAGCGCCACCTCGACGAGCGGAAGGTTCGACTGCTGCAGAATCTCGTCGGCCTTCTCCAACCGCAGAGACCGATAGAACTGCATCACGCTCTGTCCAAGCTGGTTCTTTGTCAGCCGCTCCAATTGCCGCGCCCCGATACCGCTCAGATGAGCCAGATCCTCCAGCTTTAGCGGGTCCGCGATATGGCTCGTCATCAATTCCACCATGGCGACCAGAGCGGGATGGTGCAGATCATACCTGCGCACCGGGTCCAATTGCTGCGGGGCCTCGGCCTGCCGGATGCCGGTATGGATGAACCAATCGCTGACCGCGCGGGCCAATTCCACACCGTGATCTGAAGCGATCAGGGCGTGGGCCATGTCCAGGGGGGCCATGCCGCCGGCGCAGGTAAAGCGGTCGCGATCGATGACGAAGAGGCGACGTTCGATCAGCGCCTCAGGATAGATCTCGCGCATTGCATCGATGTGTTGCCAGTGGATCGTAAACCGGCGTGACGACATCACACCCGCCGCGGCCAGGATTGCCGCCCCGCCTGAGATCCCGCCCAAACGCACTCCCGACCGGGCGAGACGGCGTAGCCACGCCAGGATTCTTTCGTCCCGATAGGTGAGCGGATTGCCGCCGGCGACGACGAACAGAATGTCGAAATCAGAGCCTGCTTCTGAAACAGGTTCTGTCTCGAACGCGCCCGAGACGGAACTGCGCATCCACCCGCCCTGGGCCGAGATGAAGTTCAGATCGTAAAGGGTGCGCCCGCTAAGCAGGTTGGCGGCGCGCAGCGGCTCGACCGCGGAGGCCGCGGACATCAGGGCATAGCCTTCGATCAACAGGAAGCCGTATCGCTGCGCGCTGCCGTGATTCCCGTCAATCATCCCCTGGGAAATCCTATCGTCCACATTGTTCGCACATGTCCGGCAAAAGCACACATGAGTCAATTTTGAAAACACCACACTGCCCTTGCCGTGACATAGTCTCGGCAGTCCAAGGAGTTCTTGACATGAAGTTTTCGGGCTTCCGCGTTTTTGCTGAAGCGCTCAAGGGGCACACCGGGTGGCGGCCGCTCTGGCGCAATCCCGATCCAAAGCCTTCCTATGACTATTTGATTGTCGGTGGAGGCGGCCACGGCCTGGCGACGGCCTATTACCTGGCCGAGACCTTCGGGCGATCCCGTATCGCCGTGCTGGAGAAGGGTTGGCTCGGATCCGGGAATGTCGGGCGAAACACGACGATCATCCGGTCGAACTACCTGCTTGCCGGCAACCAGCCCTTCTATGAGTTCTCGATGAAGCTCTGGGAAGGACTGGAGCAGGAGCTCAACTTCAACGCGATGGTTTCCCAGCGCGGCATCATCAATCTCTTTCATACGGATGCGCAGCGTGATGCCTTTCGCCGCCGCGGCAACGCCATGATGCTAGCGGGGGCGGGCGCCCGGCTGCTAGGTCGAGAGGAACTGCGCGCCATGGTTCCGTTCCTGAACTACGACAACGCGCGCTTCCCGATCAAAGGCGGCCTGATGCAGCCGCGTGCTGGCACAGCGCGGCACGACGGCGTGGCCTGGGGCTATGCCCGCGGGGCCGACAGCCACGGCGTGGACCTAATCCAGAATTGCGAGGTGACCGGTTTCCGGGTCGATCGCGGCAAGGTGCGTGGCGTGGAGACATCGCGCGGCTATATCGCCGCTGATAACGTTGGCGTGGCGGTGGCGGGCTCCTCGGGCCGCGTCATGGCAAGGGCTGGAATGCGGCTTCCGATCGAAAGCCATGTTTTGCAGGCCTTTGTCACGGAGGGGCTCAAACCCACCATTCCCGGTGTGATCACGTTCGGGGCAGGCCATTTCTACATCAGCCAGTCCGACAAGGGCGGACTTGTCTTCGGCGGCGATATCGACGGCTACAATTCCTATGCCCAACGCGGCAACCTGCCGGTGGTGGAGGACGTCGCCGAAGGCGGCATGGCACTGATGCCCATGATCGGGCGGGCGCGGCTCCTTCGCATGTGGGGGGGCGTGGTGGACATGTCGATGGACGGTTCGCCGATCATCGACCGCACGCATATTGATGGCCTCTATTTCAACGGCGGCTGGTGCTATGGCGGCTTCAAGGCGACGCCAGCCAGCGGCTATGCCTTCGCCCATCTTCTTGCCACCGGCGCACCCCACGAGACCGCGCGCGCCTACCGCATCGATCGTTTCGCACGCGGCCATGTGGTCGACGAGCGCGGCGCCGGTGCCCAGCCCAATCTCCACTAAGGCGGTCCAATGCTGATCCCACATCCACTTCTGGGCCTGCGCGATGCGCAGGAATTCACCTATCTGGGCGACGCGCGGCTCATCGACCGTCCAGACCCAACCGCGCCCGATGCCGAGGCCGCCTTTTGCGATTACGTCTTCCTGCGCGACAACCCGGCGGGCGTGCATCGCGAGCTGTGGTTCCACGAGCAGGGTGACCGGTCATGGCTGGTGGTGACGCGCGACACGGTCACCCATGAAGTCCTCGGTGCGGAGCTGGCCCGCAATGTCGCCCTTTCGCGGACGAGGTGCGGCACATGACACGGCTTGCCGGAGGGCTGATCGACCGCTCGCAGACCTTGGACTTCAGTTTCGACAGCAAGCGCTACCAGGGCCATCCCGGCGACACGCTCGCCTCGGCGCTGCTGGCCAATGGCGTTCGTCTGATGGGGCGCAGCTTCAAGTACCACCGCCCGCGCGGGCTGCTGTCTGCCGGCTCGGAGGAACCGAACGCCTTGGTAGAACTGCGCTCGGGCGCGCGGCGGGAGCCCAACACGCGCGCGACGACGGTGGAACTGTTCGACGGTCTGGAGTCGCGAAGCCAGAACCGCTGGCCCTCACTCGGCTTCGATGCATTAGCGGTGAACGACCTGCTGTCGCCTTTCTTCACCGCCGGCTTTTACTACAAGACCTTCATGTGGCCGAAAGCCTTCTGGGAAAAGCTCTACGAGCCGGCGATCCGCAAGGCGGCGGGCCTCGGACGCCTCTCAATGCAGGCCGACCCGGATGCATATGACAAGGGCTTCCTACATTGCGACCTGCTGGTGATCGGAGGGGGTGCGGCCGGGCTGGCTGCGGCGCTGACGGCGGCGCGCTCAGGCGCGCGCGTGATACTGGCAGATGAGGATTTCCGCCTGGGCGGGCGGCTTCTGTCCGAGACAGAAACGCTGGACGGAGGGCAAGCCACCGACTGGATCTCAGCGTTAGAGGCTGAATTCGAGAGCCTGCCGAATGTTCGCGTGATGCGTCGAACCACGGTTTTCGGGGTCTATGATCACGGCATCTATGGCGCGGTGGAGAGCGTTTCCGATCATCTCCCAGAGGCGAGCGGGCGTGTGCGCCAGACGCTCTGGCGTATCACGGCGAAACGCGCGGTACTGGCGGCGGGCGCGACAGAGCGCCCCATCGCCTTTGCCGACAATGACCGTCCGGGAATCATGCTGGCCGGCGCGATGCGGGCTTACGCCAATCGCTGGGCGGCATGTCCGTCCGATACGGTAACCGTCTTCACCAACAATGACGACGGTCACCGCACCGCGCGCGACCTTGCCGCCAAGGGCGTCCATGTCGCGGCCGTGATCGACGCGCGCCCCGAGGCGAAGGCTCGCGGTGACTACCGACTGATCGCGGGCGGCATGGTCACTGGCTCACGCGGCGGGCTTGTCCTGAAGTCGATCGAGGTTCAGGCAAACGGCAGGTCCGAATGGATCGAGTGCGGCGCGCTGGGGGTGTCCGGCGGCTGGAACCCAAATGTGCAGCTCGCTTCGCATCATCGCGGTCGGCCTGTTTGGAATGAACCGCTGCAGGCGTTCCTGCCTGGGGAGGAGGGGCCCTTGGGATTAATTCCGGCAGGTGCAGCGGCGGGCAATTTTTCCACCGCCGACGCCTTGCGTTCCGGCGCGCGAGCCGCACAGCGTGCGATGGACGAACTTGGAATCGCGGCATCGTTGCCCGATTTGCCGCGCGCCGAGGAGGCAAACTACACGGTTGCGCCCGTCTTCCATGTACCGGGCAAGAAGCGCGCCTGGGTCGATTTCCAGAATGACGTGACAGTGAAGGATATCAAGCTCGCCCATGCCGAGAACATGCGGCCGGTAGAGCATCTGAAACGCTACACGACACTGGGCATGGCGACGGACCAGGGCAAAACCGCAAACGTGACCGGGCTTGCCGTGATGGCGAAGCTGACCGGGAGGTCGATCCCGGAAACTGGAACAACGGTTTTCCGCCCACCTTACACTCCAGTGACGCTCTCGGTCCTGGGCGGCGGCGATATAGGGCCGCATTTCCGACCGCGCCGCCTGACGCCGACGCATCATTGGGCAGAAGCGCAAGGCGCGGTGTTCGTCGAGGTCGGCCAGTGGATGCGCGCGCAATATTTCCCGCGTGCGGGCGAAACGCATTGGCGCCAGAGCGTGGACCGCGAGGCCAGGGCCGTGCGCAGCGCGGTGGGCCTGTGCGATGTGACGACGCTCGGCAAGATCGATGTCCAGGGCGCGGGCGCGGGCGAGTTTCTCAACCGGCTCTACTGCAACATCATGGCCACGCTGAAAGTCGGCCGAGTCCGCTACGGGCTTATGCTGCGCGAAGACGGATTTGGCTATGACGACGGCACCTGCGCACGCCTGGCCGAGGATCATTGGGTAGTCACCACGACGACCGCCAACGCCGGTCTGGTCTACCGCAACATGGAGTTCGCGCGGCAATGCCTGTGGCCGGAACTCGACGTCCAGCTCACCTCCACGACCGATGCCTGGGCGCAGATCGCCGTCGCCGGGCCGAAGTCGCGCGCTCTGCTCGCCCGCATCGTTGACGAGTTCGACCTGTCGAACGAGGCCTTCCCCTTCATGGCTTGCGCGGAGCTCACCGTCTGCGACGGCCTGCGCGCGCGGCTCTTCCGCATCTCCTTCTCGGGCGAACTCGCCTATGAGATTGCGGTTCCCGCACGATACGGCCACGCATTGATGGAGCGGCTGATGGAACTGGGAGCCGATCTCGGAGCGACGCCCTATGGCACCGAGGCTCTGGGCGTGCTGCGGATTGAGAAGGGACACGCCGCCGGCCCTGAGTTGAACGGACAGGCGACGGCCCTCATGGTTGGCCTTGGCAGTATGGTGTCGCAGAAGAAGGATTCCGTCGGCGCCGTGATGTCGCTGCGCAAGGGCCTTGCGGGTGACAGGCGACGCCTGGTCGGCCTGCGGCCCGTCGATCCTGCCGGGAAGGTGGTCAGCGGCTCGCATCTTTTTGCGGAAGTCGCACCGAGGAAATTCGATACCGATCAGGGTTGGATCACGTCGGCTTGCTACAGTCCGCATGTCGGCTCGATGATCGGGCTCGGTTTCCTCGAGAACGGCGATGAACGGCTGGGCGAGGTGATCGTGGCCGCGAACCCGCTCGAAGGCGAAAGTGCACGCCTGCGCGTCGTGCCGGCGCATTTTGTCGATCCTGAAGGAGCACGTCTTCGTGAGTGACCTGAGACCCATCACTGCGCTCGGCGCCGCACTTCCACGCCTCGCATCGTTCGGGGCGTTGGAGATCCGTGAGAACGCGGGTCTCGCGCTTGCCTCTCTGGCGCTGCGCCGCGGAACCGTTGAGCCCACGCCGTTCGGCCTCACTCTTCCCGGACCCGGTCGCTGGGTTGCAGGGCAGGGGGTTGCCGCGCTGTGGACCGGACCGGATCAGTGGATGATCGAGTACGAAGGCCGCGCCGAGCTGGATTTTGCCGCCGAGCTCAAGCAACTCGCCCCCGGCTGCTCGGTGACCGAGCAGACCGATGGCTGGGTCGCGTTCGAGATCGTTTCGCCCGCCGGCTCAAGGCCTGTCGAGGCATTGCTGTCGAAGCTTGTTAACGTCGATCTCGCGGACTTTGGCCCGGGCCGCGCGACGCGTACCGGGCTTGAGCATATGAGCTGTTTCGTCATCCGCCGCAGCGACGCTCATATCGCCGTGCTGGGCGCGCGCTCGTCCGCCGGATCGCTCTGGCATGCCCTGGAAACGACGGCGACGCGGCTACAGGAAAGGTAACATGACCGCTCAGATCATCGACGGCAAAGAGTCCGCGGCGCAGCCAGCTGGAACGCTTGTTCGCTTCCCATATCGGACTTCCGCCGGTGCGTCACTATCTCCGGATTCGCACAGACCATGCGAAGCGCCTGATCGAAGGCACGCGGATGCCCATTATCGACGTTGCCAAGGCCTGCGGGTTCATGTCTGCTTCGCACTTCGCAAAGTGCTTCAGAGCCTTTAATGGAATGTCGCCGCAGCAGTGTCGAGCGATAGTGCCGGCTTGGGTTGGGCTCGGGTTAAGCTGATAGCTTGGTACTTGAATTTAGCGGAGAACAGCGGCACCTCTATCCATGCCAATATTCGGAGTCGATCTGCCCACCAATAAACAGAAAGCGGCGCAACGATACGTTCCGGATCATAGCGCTCAAAGCGGCGAAGATGAGCGCCTATCAGTTGTCCTCTTCTTTGTCCCGACCGACGTTGACGCGGCAATCATTGGATTGATGACGCCTTTCGATGCCGCCGACCATGGTGGCGCAGGATGACTTCTCACGATTGTATGATGCAGGGGCGGCGATGATTTCATTTCATCCCAAGAAAGCCGTGTCTGCATTATTGCGCTGGGAGGATGCTGCAGCATCTCGGACAAAGCCCGGCCACGTTTGTGCGGGCCAGCTTACGATTGATCTACAGGCCGGGTGGCGCGCAGCAGACAGATGGAGCGATTGAGTCAGGACAATGACGAGGGGCCTGCCAGGTATCTTCGAGACATTCCTGGAACAGCTGTCGGAGAGTGTCGATCAGACAGATTTCCGGGAAGCAATGGCCAGCGTGGCCACAAGACTTGATCTACTTACGTTTGCCTATCTGTCCTTGCCACTGCAACCTTCCGGCGAGCCCAAGCTGATCTCGAATTATCCGCCTCCCTGGACCGCGCACTATCTGCAAAACCGGTATCAGAACCTCGATCCAATCGTCTTGCGTGCGCGGTGTGGCGGATGTCCTTTTCTATGGGAACCGGATCTTCGTGGCGCTGAGATATCGCAGGTTCAGCAAAGGCTGTTCGCTGAAGCGGCAGAGTTCGGCATCTGCCGTGGATTGACGATCCCGATTGTCGATCGCAGGGGCTGTGTTGCAGCGATGACCTTTGCCGCGGATGAGCCCAATTCCGCGTTCCTGCGTGTTGCCAAGCAGTATGAGCAGGCGCTCCAACTCATGGCGACGTACTTTCACATTCATGTTCGCCGTAAACTCTCGGGCAATCGAATGGTCGACGGCGTTTTGCTGACACCCCGCGAATATGAGTGCCTGCAATGGGCCGCGCGCGGCAAGTCCGCCTCGGACATCGGCTGCATCTTGGGCCTCAAGCCGCGCACCGCCGCTTTCCATCTGGACAATGCCAAGAAGAAGCTTGGCGTGCGCACGCAAAACCAGGCCATATCGCTGCTGGCCTCCTCACGGTCTTCAATTCTCTAAGAAACTGAAATTCGTCCTTTGGCCAATTCTCTAAGAAACTGAAATTCGTCCTTTGGTTCAGCCTATGCCCGTACACAGGCTGTTTCGGCTGGCGCATTCTCCAATGGGCGTGTGCGATACCGAGTTTCCAAGGGCTGGCTCGACTGGGGACGTGCGGGACGAAATGGCGTAGAAGCCGCATTATTGTTATTTCGACCCGATGGCCGCGTGATGCCTGACCGACGCCTCTGTGCTCTGTGCGGGCTTAGCTCATGAATTGGGAATGCAGCCGACAAGCCGGATTGGTGGGATGAAGAGTCATATAACTACACCGCCCATCTGGCCCGGTGAGACTGGGCCTGGGAGTTCTGGCTGCGCAATCCGCATTCCGGCAGAACTTGGGGCCGCATGGCGGGAATGCCGGAAATTGCTCGATATCATTGTGCCGCGCGTCAGCTTGGCGTGTTGGGACGTTCGTCGCAACTCTTTGAGGCGTGATGCAGCGGTATGCTGGTGTTCAAGCCGAATGCCCATACTTACTGACTAGGACGTCCAGCCTGTCGTGCGGGCGCTGGCTTTTTGCTGTCGGTCCAGCTCCACATCGACGCGATCTGGCCCCACTGGGCAGTTGAAACACGTCTATGGCACTCGAATGTCTCAGCAGTCTAAGTGCGGACGGACGCTCGCCAAAGACCCTGTTTTCAACCGTAAGCGGGTGGCCGCCATCTCCGCTTCGTCTTCCAGGCTGTCGACGGTTCGCCTGCGGAGGCTTCGCACCGGGAAACTTGCCGAAGCGCTGATTGGCAAACCGCGGGTCCAGGTCGACTCAAAAATCCTCGCGACCATCTGCTTGGCCGCATCCGTCCACCGCGCCACTGGCCGCGGCGCTCATGAATGGCGGGGCAGGGAGTTCGTTTTTGAAAAGCGCGCACTGCGCAATTCGTCAGTTGCCGAACAATTCCTTGTAGCCGGTGGTCACAATCCAGTTCACACGGTCGAGATGACTGCGGAGAGCCTTTCGGGCGCGCTCCGGTTCCTTTGCCGGATCAATGCCGAGGATCAGATGCGCCATTTCCTCTTCGCTGGCGTCGTCAGCTGATGCGTCCAGTAGCCGCATATAGATCGTGAAATGCTCTTTGTCGTACGGCGTGAGGCTTTCGGACCAGGGGACCTCGTCGCGAAGCGTTGAGCTTTGAGTCCCATCTGTTCCCGTTAATCGATTCATGTCTGCTGTGAACCTCGCCTGTTGAGCGCCGGATGCAACGCACAATATCCCAAAATGGGATAATCCGAAACCGGGATTAGTCGCTGAGCCGGTCTTTACCTGACCGGTTCGCCTACATGCCCAAATCTCTTCGATCGCCCCGCCACCAGCGGTTTCTGGCCCAGCTGATATCGCTGCGCAAGGCCAAAGGCCTGACCCAGGCGCAGGTGGCTGACAAGCTTGGTCGCCCGCAATCCTTCGTGGCCAAGTACGAGGGTGGAGAGCGGCGTCTCGATATCATTGAGTTTCTCGACGTAACTGCGGTGCTTGACGCTGATCCGTGCGAGCTTCTGTCCAGCCTGCGGACGTAGCGGGCGCCCGCGCGCCTAGCGGCTCGCGCCGGGTGCTCGTGAACTGAGCCCGCTTTTCGGCAAGCTCAGGCGGTCTCGGCCATTCGGCTCCGCCCCCTGGCATGGGTCGTCAGGCCCCCGCAATTCTTTTCTGTTGGGCTTTTTCCCGGCGGCGCAGGGTGGGCGGCTCGCCCTTCTAGGCCCGCCGCGGCGCCCCGCAACCCTTCGCTTGCGCTTCGGGTCCTTCTCTTCGTTCCGGTCCTTCGGATGCGGTCCGCCTTCGACGGCGGGCCCTTCCGGTCGCGACTCGCCGCCCACCCCGCTTCCGCGGAAAGCCGCGATTGGCGAGCGGAGGACAAAACGATGCGTGCAATAGCAAGCGTTTCGCCGGCGGAGTGGCTGGTGCAGGCAGGGGCGGGCGCTCGGGCGCCAGCCTCAATCAGGAGATCACAGACCGCATCATTGTCGAGCTGGAGCGCGGCACCGTGCCATGGGTCAAGCGAGGGGCAGGACAACGGCCGGCCTTGGGCTGCCGAGGAATGCTTCCGGGCGCCAGCCCCGCTGCTGCAGCAAAAGATCAGCCAGCTGTCACAGCATGGCTGAACAACGCATCTTATCGGCGTCGAGGAGTGCCGCAGGCGCATAAGCTCAGACATGACCTCGGGGAGACCGATGCCGGCAAAGAGCCTGGTTGCAGCATTCCATCAACAATAGCAAAAGCCATCCTGATCCAAAGCGCGTCTAAGCACTTCCATTTCAGGCGTTAGTCGAGGTCCGCGTTGACCCGGAGCCCCCTTTTGGTCCGCTGGAAGAGGGCGCCGCCAAGTGTCGCCCGTGCAGGGACGACCGCAAAAAGGGCGCACAAGGCGCCCTTCATTTCAGATCGGCTATCAGCAAGCCGCCTTCGCCGTTCGCTATCAGAATCGGTAGGTGACACCTGCGCCTATCAGCCAGGGATCTAGCTTCGCCTTCCCCGTCAGCTGCGCGCTGGCCACGGTGACGTCGAAGTCTGGCTTCAAGAAAAGCTTCTTCACGTCGAAGTTGACGCCCCAGTGCTGGTCCACCATGTAGTCGAACCCGACCTGCAGCGCGGTACCAAACGTGTTCTTAACCTTGAGAGCATCGGCACTGCCGGTATTCTGGTTATAGAAGACCGTGTAGTTCACGCCGGCGCCGACATACGGCTTGAAGGCGCCGAAATCGGTAAAATGATATTGCAATGTGAGCGTTGGCGGCAGCAGCCAAACCTTGCCGATATTCCCCAGCCCGCCGATCGCGCCTTCGCCTGCTATGTTGGCATAGGTGGTGCCGAGGATAAGCTCGGCGGCGACGTTGTTGCTGAAGAAATACGAGATATCGAGTTCCGGCGTCACGGTGTTCGAATAGGAAAGACCGGAGCCAGGCACCGTATCAACGTAGCCCGAATCCTGCGTGATGACCCCCAACCCACGCAGGCGGATTTGCCAGGGGCTCGGCCATTCCGTGACCGAGGCAACCTCCTCCGGGTCACACGGGACTTCTTCTGGAAGGTCCGCCGCGACGGCCTGCTGCCCTATCAGCAACAGTACGACGGCCGCTGTTACTCCCCGCGCCACGTTCGTTCGCTTTGTTGCCATTATATTGTCTCCTTGTTCTTCAGAAATGATAGACTGCAATGTGAATAGTCCTTCTGCATTTATTGATATCGACAGAGAGCAGGCACGCATTATTTGCGCCACTCTCGCACTTATTGGCGTACTTATTGAGACCTTGCTTTTGTGCGTCTCGCCCCATCTACGCTATCGGATTGCCAACTGATCGCGCTCGAAGGAAATTGTTGCCCAGGGCAATGAATGCCGCCCGCTCGCGATTGTGATATGGCAAGGGCTTGGTTCTGCCATGATCCAGATTGAAGGAGTCGGGAGGCACGGGGGAGGCGAAGGGACGCGCGGGTGAGGCGGAGGGTCGCGCAGGGGAGGTGGAGGGACGTACAGGGCTCGTGCAAGCTCCGCCGCGACGGCCTGCTGCCCCATCAGCACCAGGACGATGGCCGCTGCTACTCCCCGCGCCACGTTCGTTTGCTTTGTTGCCATGGTATTGTCTCCTTGCTTTTCAGACATGATAGGCTGCATTTGGTATAGTCTGCTCTATTTTGTGGGATAGGCTGAGCGCCGTCGCAAACTTTACATAAACTTTGGCACTCATTATTTGTACAATTGTTTCGGCCATTCGATCTGTACTCACTTATTCCTATTTTGCTCCTGTCGCGCTCCCGGTCGTCAATGAGCGCTTTCGGCTTGCCAGCCGATCGCGCTGCGAAGGAAGTTGGTGCCCAAGGCAATGAATGCGGCCCGCTCGCGATTGTCCTTGCCGTAGCCGTGCCCGCCCGCACTGGGCTCGTAGAAGTAAGCGGGATATCCAAAGGCCTGCAGCTTTGCAGCCATCTTACGCGCATGGCCCGGGTGGACGCGGTCGTCGCGTTTCGTGGTGGCAAGCAGGACAGGCGGATAGGGCTGTCCCGGCGCCGCGGCATGATAGGCGGAGATTTCCTTCAGGAAAGTCCAATCGTCCGGCTTGTCGGGATCGCCATATTCGTCGATCCAGCTCGCGCCCGCCAAAAGCTTGGTGTAGCGGCGCATGTCGACAACCGGAATTGTGCAGAACAGCGCGCCGAAGTGCTCAGGATAGCGGGTCAGCATGTTGGCAATCAGCAGGCCCCCATTTGAGCCGCCCTCGGCGGCAATCCGCCTCGGCAGCGTAATGCCCCGTCGCACCAGGTCGGCGGCAACGGCGGCGAAATCGTCGTGGGTGAGGCGCTTGCCCTGCCTGCGCCCGGCCTCGTGCCAACGGGTGCCGAACTCGCCGCCGCCCCGGATGTTCGCCACTACGCACGTGCCGCCGCGTTCGAGCCACAGCTTGCCGAGCGAGGAGTTGTAGGAGGGCAGGAGCGATACGCCGTATCCGCCGTAGGCGGTGAGGTGAACCGGGGCATGCCCGTTCCCGTCAGCCGGACCGACCTGCGTATAGGGAATCATCTCACCATCGCTCGAGACCGCCTCGTGGCGCGTGACCACCAGTCCGGATGCGTCGAAATTCTCTGGGTTGCGCTTCAGGATAACTGGAGCGCCGAGAGGCGGGGCGGCATTGAGGTCGAACAGGAGAAGCTGCGGCGGCGTGATTGGGTCCTGAGCCGAAATGAGGACCTCTCCATTCGTCTCGTGATCCCCCGCATCGAGCGACCAGAGGTGAACAGTCCCTTCGGCGGGCACGGTGTCCAGCGCTCGGCGCGTCCATTCCTGGCGGCCGGGGGTGAACATCTCGAAACGCGGAACGAGGTTGACGAGGTACGAGATAATGAGCTTCCCGTCATTCCAGAAGAACGACTGCAGGGAGCGCCTGTCGCCTGGTTCAAAGAGGGTGGCAAAACTGCGCTCGCCGGCGATGAAGGAGGACAGCGAGATGCCGATCAGCGTGTCGGCGGCATGGGTCGTCCCTCCCACCGTCCAGGGCTTGCGCGGCTTTACCGCCAGCCAGTCGCCGAATCCATCCCACCGGGCGTCCCGAGGAAGGTCGATCTGCGTCTTCGGCCCGCTCCTGTCGCCGATTCGGCCTATCACCTCGAAGAAGGCCGGTTTTTCGATAAACCAAAGGCGCTCATTCTCGGCGGTGCGGTCCAGATGACCAGATACGCCGAGGGATTCGGAACCGGTCTCGAAGATTACCGGTGCGGTGAGCGCATCCACGCCACGCCTCCACAACCGCACGGTACGCGCGTAGCCGGAGCGGGTGGCCATGTCATCACCAAGCGCACTGGAAAGCAGAAGCGTGTTGGAGTCGAGCCAATCAATGTCGCCCTTGGCCTCCGGGAGATTGAAACCGTCGGCGACAAAGCTCAGAGAGTTCAAATCGAATTCGCGATGCACGACCGCGTCGCTGCCGCCGCGCGACAGGCGCAGAACGGCTCTTTCCCGTCTCTCCGGTTCGATCGACGCACCGCCCCAGATCCAGTCCTCTTCGTCTCTCGCGGCGAGGAAGTCCAGATCGAGCAGTACCTCCCACTGGGGATCCGCCTTCATGTAGACGGCAAGGGTGGTCCGGCGCCATAGTCCGCGCGGATTCCCGGCATCTTGCCAGAAATTGTAGAGGTACTGACCGCGGCGCCTGATCAGGGGAATCCTGTCGGGACGGTCGAAAATCGCAGTCAGGGCGTCGTGGTCGCGGTCGAACTGGGGTCCACCGAAGTGCCCCAGGGTCCTGGCCGATTGGCTGGCGGTCCACTCAAGTGCCCGTTCGCCTTCTATATCTTCAAGCCAAAGATAGGGATCATCGTCGGGTGCATTCAGTGTTGGACGGAAATCGAATTCAGTCATGTCTGGACAGCCAGAGGAATGAAAGCACGATGGCTTCGGTCTGCTCGGGAAGGCTCATTGTTTGCGGCGGCACCCGCATCTTCCAAAAACGTGATCATCAGCTGGGTCCTTCTCAGTCGGTGCGGCGTCGCAGTGCTTTTGGGCATAGAACAGCATCTGTCGTGCCAACTGGGAAAACCGTTTCGGAACAACGCGATCGCTCTCGCAGCGTTGCGTCATATGTCCGACATCGTCGAGAATCCGACAAGGAGTGCACCCGTAGTCACAGAATCGACCTCCGGCGCGAGTTCGGTGTCACCGTGCAGAACTCAAGCAGTGAAGCTCACACCGAAGTTGGTTGGGACCATCTGCTGCATCAGGCATCCCGTATCCGGCTTCGATCGGCAGATACCCATTAGTTGGCGGACGATCTGAGTGACGAAGACCGGCTGCTCATATGATCTACACACCGCCAGGGCAGGGGTGTCGAGGCACATCATGGACATGAGGCGCGATCGATCCCTGGCTCTGCACGGTGAGGCGGCGCAAGGGCAATGGGCAGCTTGCGATGGCTCTTGCTGGCCAGGCTCACCTAGGCATCGTGCAGAGCGGTAGAGCCGCCGCCCTGCGCGTCCTTTACGGGGCGCTTACCGAGCACCTTGAGCCCCATGTTGAATTGGGACGGGGACCAAGAAGTGCTTTGGCCTTGGCGATCGTGTCGGCCAGCCGTAATGGCAATAGCCCTGGCGAACACATAGGTGCCTAGGAGGCACAAGATCTCACCATCGATCTTCCATACCTGAATACCCGGAAGACAATCGTTGTTGATCGCAGAGTTACGATGTTTAACGAACTCTTATCACTGTTGCAACATTGAATAGGGTAACCTCCATCTAATAGCGGTGCGTCACAAACGCGGTGTTCAACATTTGTAAAAAATTGGCAGGAGGTTCTAGTGACCGCATCACCACTCGAAGGAGTGAAGATACTCAGCCTGGCGGAACAATACCCTGGCCCTTATGCTACCTTGTTACTTGCAGATCTAGGCGCGGATGTCACTCTTATCGAAAGGCCAAACGGAGGTGATCCGGCTCGAAAGCACAAAAGCCTTTTTTCCTCGTTGAGCCGCAACAAGCGAAGTGTCGTCCTCGATCTCAAGTCAGAAGCCGGTCAGGAATCCTTATTTGAGTTGAGTAAAACTGCAGACGTTCTCATCGAAGGCTATAGGCCGGACGTGATGAAAAAACTCGGATTGAGTTACGAGGAACTCAGTCCAGTAAATCGCCGTTTGATATATCTCTCATTGACTGGCTTCGGTCAGAATGGCCCTTACCGCAGGCGTCCAGCCCACGACCTCTCCTGCCAAGGCTTGGCCGGGGTTCTATTTCAGCAGGGTCGAACCGGACACCCGCAGACACAGTCTCAATTGCCCCTTGCCGATCTCGCCTCGGGTACCCTGGCAGCACTGGGTGTCGTTTCGGCTCTACTGGCGCGGGAGCGAACCGGACACGGCTGCTACATCGATCTGGCTATGACCGATAGTCTGGTGTCATGGATGACGCCGTATCTCTACGCGAGCCTAAACGGAAGACCAATGGCAGAGGTATACACGGACGAACCCGCCAATGGGACGTTCGCTTGCGCAGATAACAAGCTCATTACGCTGAGCATCGTGCAGGAAGATCACTACTGGCAGGCTTTGTGCCGGGCGACTGGTCTGGCGCAACTGGCCTCCGCAAGCCATCAGGACCGGGTGCAATACGCTTCTGACTATCGCGCGCAACTTGCTGCCGCTATCGCCAAGGAAACGCGAGAGGCGTGGGCAGATATTTTCAGTAGTATCGAAATTCCTTGGGGCGAAGTGCTTCACCTGAATGAAGTCGCAACAGATCCGCAGTTGCGCGCACGAGACCTATTTGTCCGGCTTAGCCCAGAGGACGGCGGCCAATGGCACGTGAAGCAGCCGCTGCAATTCGACTGTTACAAAACCGGAATTCGGCTTCCTGCGCCTGAGCTCGGCGAGCACACTCAGGAATTTTTGTCCCGCTGCGAATCCAGCGGGACCGGACCCGACCACCCGAATTGATCAGTCGCAGGACACTTCTCTCACTTTTCCTCGGAGTGCCCGCGTCTTGAGCAGTTCCCTGATATTTCGGCCACAGGCATTTGATTCACGGTCGTCCATATCGCGGCGATCATGGGGCGCCGCGCCGGCGCTTGACGCGTGCGCCGCGTTTGCCGTCTGGGCTGGGGAGCGCGAGTGGGGTGGTTTCTGTGAGCACATCTCGGCGAACAACCGCAACTATGAATCGGCAAGGAAACGGCGACCAACGGAGGCACTCAAATGCAGAATACTTCTATAGGAGCGAAAGCCCGCCCGCAGGAGGACGATCACGTGCGTCCACTGAAGGGTATTCGCGTCTTGGCATTCACGCACTATGCGGCAGGACCAATCGCAGCGCAGTATCTTGGTTCGCTTGGGGCGGAAGTCGTCAAGATTGAGGCTCCGGCTGGCGATTATCAGCGTAAATGGATCAAGGAGCCGACGGCGGACCCAGACGCACCCAGTCCCTATTTCCTGGGCATGAATCGCAACCAGCGTTCACTGTCCATTGATCTGAAAACGCCTGAGGGGCAAGCGGTCATTCGCGAGATGATCTCCCAGGCGGATGTCATTCTGGAAAATTTCCGACCCGGAGTCTTGGAGCGGATGGGTATAGGCAGTTCCGCCGTTCTCGCGGAGCACCCTGGAATGATCTATTGCTCGATAGCTGCTTATGATCCCGCCGGCCCAAGCCGAAACAAGCCGGCGCTGGATCTGATTATCCAAGCCCTGTCGGGCATCGCCAGTCTGGGTGGGGCAGCCGATGGTCCGCCCGTTCCTGCCGGTGCCTACGTTGTTGATACCTACACGGCATCACAAGCAGTCATCGGCGTTCAGGCGGCATTGCGCCAGCGCGATCAGACAGGGCTTGGTCAGTGGGTGCGTGTGGATATGATGTCGTGCGCGCTTCACTTGCTGGCGTCGGAGTCTTGCTATGCGCTGAACGCACAGGAGCCGGCAAGTCGAGGGCGAAATGGCATTAGCCACAGTCACCAGCCAGCGCCTTACGGCATCTATTCCACCTTGGACGGGGCGATTGCTCTGGTGGCTTACCCCGCATCCCTCCCCGATCTTGCCGCCGCGTTGGACCTCAGCAAGCAGATCATACCGCTGCTGGAGGGGAAGGGGGCTTGGACAAACCGGGACCAGATCGCCGGTATCCTGTCAGGTCGTCTGCGTCAGCTGACCAGCGATGATGCGCTTACGCGCCTTGCACCCACCGGTATCCTGCTGGCCCCTGTACGCAGTATCGATCAGGCGCTGGCCGATCCTGATGTGGCCAGCGAACTGGTCCGCGACGTCGAACACAGCTACGGCGGCCGCTATCGCGTCGCGCTGGAGCCGCTGAAGCTTTCAGGCTCTGCACTCGTTTTCGATCGTCCTGCCCCCGATCTCGGCGAGCATTCAGTGGAGGTTCTGCGCGAGACTGGGATCAATCAAGACCGCATTGATGCGCTGATTGCTAGCGGCGCAGTTCGTGTCCCCGGCAGACCGGAGAATCGGACATAGCGATTCGAACCGAGATGCAAATAACACATTTACAATCGATACCATCCTGGATGACAGCGACGACACGAGGATCCGCCACAGCGTGCACGCGAGAAATCCGCCTTTCCCGGATGCCTTCCGCCCACAGTTCGACCGGATAGTCGGCGTAGGCCAGAAAGGCTCAAGCACAGGCTGAGGACAGGCTTATTTCTAACAAGTACGGCTTCCATGATGCGCATGGAGATCCGCCCGTCAGCAAAAGGTTTTCCAAGAAAGGCGCGCAGTTTGGCACCTGCTGTGGTGTGAGAATCCCGATCATCAGGTTGCCGCCATGACTTTTGCCGCCGAAGAGCGCACTCGAGCGTTTCCGGGCGCGGACCGCTACGAACAAGGTCTTCAGGTCCTCGCAACCTGTTTTGATATTTCCGATTGCCGCAAGCTCTCCTGCCAGTGAATGGTCCTGGTGTCTCGCTCACGTTGCCTGCAATGTGCAGTGCGGGGCAAGTCGGCCTGGGAAATCGGCTGCATCCTAGGTTCAAGCAACGCACAGCCGTGCTCGATCTCGATATCGGCCGCAGAGAAAGCTCGGCGAGCATCACCAAACAGGCCATTGCCCCTCTCGCCGGTTTCGTTTTTTCGGTTCACTGATAAGTCGGCTTCACCTGTGCAACTGCACAGGATGCCATAGCGCGAAGGTTCGTCTCCAATAGCGGGGAATTCCCCCGAGGAGGCATTCAATGACCCACCCTATCGCGCTCGCTACGACAACTTTGCCGACGAAGGGCGTGCAATCCATCGTCCGCTCTATCGAGCCTTCAAGGGACGTCTGGAACGGGGCGCAGGAGCCGATAGCCGCTAGGAAATCAATTCCTCTGACCCGCTCACACCGCACTGACCGTTGCTGCGCGGTTTCAACGGTCTGGTCGCTGTTTGCGTGCGTCTTTCCTCGACAGTGCCAATGGCACACGGCTCGACGAAACGGCGCCATTGACGTCCCGTGCTTTCAGCGCCTGTGCCTCTCCAAGTGGCTTGATGTTTCGACGTCCTCGGGGCAGGCGGCACAGTCATGCCTACAGTTCTTGTGACTGGGGCTGATCAGGCTGACTGGCGGGATGAAAGATCGTACGATTACACCACTGGTCTGACGCCGCGCGAATGGGCCTGGGAGTTCTTACGCCGCAATCCAGCATTCCAGCGTGATCTGATCGCAGCGCGTCAGCAGGCCAATAGCTGGTCTCACCAACCCTTGCTCGACGTGGTCGCGTCGGCCGGCGACCTGTCACGCTGGGGTGTTCTGTTTCGCAGAGTCTTATGGGCGCAATTCGGTCGTATTCTGGTGTCCGCTCTGGTGCGTCCATGTGCTGCCGATCATTGCAGAACAACTGTCTGCATCATCGGCGACATGGCCGTTCGAGCTCTCGGCATTGCCATGTCGTGCGACGGTCCTGCTGTCGCCCGACAAGGGCCAGCATGTTCTTCTTCGCAATGCGGAGCATACGCTCCAGCTCGCCGTCGCTGGCGCCGATATCTTGCACCCTGTTTGCCTCCGCACCGAGGCGATCTGGCCCGCGACGCTTTTGAAGCATCGCCTGAGGGCGCTCGAGTGCCTCAATGCTCTAAGTCTGGGGCAGCAGCTGCCTGCCCGCTTGTTTCCGCCAGAAAAACGCGGTCCCCGTTTGACATTCGTTCTTCGTGCGCTCGACGGCTCACTTGCTGGGGCGTCACATCGCGAGCTCGCCGAAGCTCTGATTGGTGAACGGCGCGTCCATGCCGACTGGAGGGATCCTCGCGATCATCTGCGCGACCGCATTCGCCGCGCCGTCTCTCGTGGCCGCGCGCTCATGAATGCAGGGTACAAAGATTTCCTTCTTTAAAAAGTGACAGTCCGCACTGAGGGTCAACCGGCGAACACTTCGGAGCTAATACCCGGTCACCACCAGTTCGCGCGGTCGACAGGCCTGCGAAGCGCATTGCGGATGCGCTCTGGTTCAAGCGTCGGTCTGTCGAGAGGTACGTTCGGCATGTCCAATAGCCGACAATGTAGAGTACGCGACGCACAAGAAGCTGACCCATCGGCTGCTTTTAATGCTTTTTTGCTTGGCACGGTACATGCTTGGCTGCCGCAAACGCTCGGACTGAGTGGCCCCACCGCCCCGAAGTCGCTGACTTACGCCACCTCCCAAGGCGTACCCGGCCCGGCAGCGAGCTCAGTCTCCTGCCGGGCATGCCTTTTCAGACTACTGGCGTTCGGAACTTGAAACTAAGCGGCGCAATGTCCGGCTGAAGAGGATTGCGTCGAATCGAATATGAAGGACCGTCTATGCGCGACGAATTTCTTGAAGGGGCGCCGAGATCGATCTGGTACGCCCGCTTATAAATAAGTGATGCGCAGCACTCGCCCATTTGAGACCCGCGGTGTTCATCACTTTATAACATCCTTCCAGGTGTCGCCTTTGAAGCTCGTATGAACCTTGGCGGGCACGTCTCTTGCCTGGCGGACGGCAGTACAAGTCGAGCCAATCGTTTGCAGGAGCGCGAAGGAAGCGTTCCTGTGCGCAAGCGGTAGGTGCGTTCACGCTCAGCATACGACATCCGACAACTGTGTCGGCTTTGGCGGTTTGACGACACAGCCTTGTTTGGCCGGCGTCTAGCCTAGTGGATGGAATCTAACACTTGGTGCCCACGTTTGACGGCGGCAATGA
>NZ_LPVS01000015.1:0-13566 GCF_014843905.1 Mesorhizobium silamurunense
GAGCCGTTCACATAGGTCAGCCGCACCTCATCGACGCCGGCCAGAACCGCCGGCGCATTCAGGTCGAAGCTGCCGTTCCCAAACAGCGCCAGAACATCGTAGCCACCCCCAAGGTCGATGCTGTCCGTGGGATTTAAGTTCGGTGCGGTCGCATTCACCGTGCTGTTCGTCGGGTCGCTGGAATCAAAGGTCAGCGTATCAGCGCCGGCCGTCAGTTGCAGGGGCGCCATATAGGTTCCCGTTTAGGCTCGGCGCGGTCGATATTACCGTCGTATTGAGGATCGATGGCTCGAGATTGTCGGCTTCCTCAGTAAGGGTGGCATGCGCCTGCGCGGCGGGCGCAATGTTGCCGATCTGGTTCAGTGCCGAATTCACAGCAGCATCAAGGCCACCGCCAGTATATGAATTGACGACTGTGCCGATTTGGCCGGGGTCATCTGCCGCGGCGGCCAAGGCATCGGAAGCGCTACCTTGGGCAACAAAAGCCATGGCGGTGGCGTTTGTGACCAATTGCGCAGGCGTCGAAGCGGTCGCAGCGTCATCGGCCAATGTTTGATTGCTGGCGACCACGACGCCTTCAAGTGCCTGAAGGAGATCGGCATCCAGAGCACCAGGTGCCGCAGCGTCAGCGATCGCACCGATCGTCGACGAATTCGTCAGGTCAAGAACTTCGCCCGCGCCAAGCCCCAATATCTGGTGTGCAAGAGCCGAAAAGACATCAGTTGCGGCGCCATCCTGGTCTCCTGTGCAAGAGCCGAAAAGACATCAGTTGCGGCGCCATCCTGGTCTCCGCCGGCGCCGGCAATCGTGGCCGCTACCATGCTGACGGTATTCAGGACGGAAATGCCGGCAAGGAAGGGATCCGCGTTGTTCTGGAAAGCCGCCGTGACGGGATCAAGTGTCAGGAGATCGACGTCGGGTGCAAGGCTTAGGGCGCCAAGGACTATCGCTTTGGCATCTGCAACACTCAGGTTTGAAGCCGGATCATCAACCAGAAGCGTGACCAAAGTTGTCAACGGGCTAACAACCGCTGACCCAGATGGTGCAACCAGCTTTCCAATCAGGGCGTTGTTCGTCGAGGTGTCTGTTCCTCCAACAACGACAAGGTTTCCCGATCCCCCTTGCAGAACAAAGTGCCCGAAGTCGTCGGTGACTGCAGAATACTCCCCGATGTCGAGTTGGCCATTGCCGTCAGCGTCGGCAAAGACGGTGGCGCCTGATATGTAGCCATCAACGGCGTGTCCCTCCTGAACGAGTGAGAAGACAAAATTAGTTCCTGTCGAAGAGTTGCCAGCAGCATCCGTCTGCCGGACCGCAAGCGCGTTCGGACCGAATTGAGGCGTGAACGTGCTTAGCCACTGGGCGCCGCCATCGATGGAATATTCGACCGTGGCACCGCTCTCAATACCCGTCACATTCAACGCGCCATTGTTCGTGACGTGATCGGCATTCGAGTCACCTGAGTCCAGGATGAGCGCGACCCCTGGAGCGGAAGGAGCCTGTGAGTCCAAAACGAAGTTGAACCCCGTCTCAGCGGAGACGTTGCCGGCCACATCGGTCTGGCGCACGAGGACTGCGTTCGAGCCTTCAAGCGGAGTGAACGACGCGTTCCAGCTGATGCCGCTGTCGGTGGAGTATTCGACCAGGGCGCCGGCCTCGCTGCCGACACTCAGCGTGCCGTCATTGGTGAGCAGGTCGTTGCTGTGGGAGCCGCTGTCCGACGCCAGCGCCGCACTGGGCGCCACCGGATTGGTGGTGTCGAGCGTAAAGCCGAAGCTGGCGCTGCCGGAGACATTGCCAGCGACATCGGTCTGGCGCACTAGAACCGAGTTCGAGCCTTCAACAGCAGTGAACGACTGGTTCCAGATGACACCCCCGTCGGTGGAATATTCGACCAGGGCACCCGCCTCGCTGCCTCCGACACTCAGAGTGCCGACACTGCTGATGCCATCGTTGTTCGAGGCGCCACTGTCGACAGTCAGCGCCACTGTCGGTGCCGAAGGCGCCACTGTATCGATGATCAGAGTCCCCGATGGATTGGACGCAGCGCCGGAGATGTCGGCGTTGTTGCCTGCTGCGTCCGTGATGGTCGCGGAATTGAGAACGAGCGACGTGATAGCGAGATCGGACGTATTCTGACCGGCGGCAACGGTGTATGAGAAGGTCAGTGTCGAACTACCCGAGCCGCTCAGATAGGTCGCTGTGCCACCGCTGTTCAGGGCCAGAGTCGGTGCCCCGCCTGCAACGACAACAGCCTCCGAGAAGGTCACCGTAAGCGTCACCGTATCGCCAGCATTTAGCGATCCGCTGCTGGGCGTACCGTAAGCAGTCGATGACACCGTTGGGGCCGCAGCATCGGTAATGATGTCGCTGGCAGTCAATGTCTCTATTGTGGATATCTTGACGACCACATCTGCAATATGGTCGCCCGTCGTATCGACGTTGACGAAGGTGTTGCCCCCGGAGACGGAGGACCAGACGCCGTAGTTGGATGCGGCCGCACCGCTCCAAGTGAGGGTGTGTCCGATCTGAGTGACAAGGCCATGCAGGTCGATCTTGTCCTGCAAAGAAGCTGTCGCCGTCTCAGCCGCTGATGTGAAGCCATTGATGACATCGCCCGTTTTGCTGTTGAAAGCACCGGCTGCGGTGGCCTGTGAATCGCTTACGGAATTGAAGACATAAAGATCGCCCCCGGCACCGCCAGCCAGCTTGTCGGCGCCCGCCCCGCCAACCAGAATGTCGGCCCCGGCACCGCCGTTGAGGTCGTCATTGCCGGCTTCGCCAAACAGCTTGTCATTACCGTCGTCGCCACCCAACGTGTCATTGCCGTCGCCGGCGAAGATGACGTCATTGCCAAGACCCCCGCGCAGATCGTCAGTGCCAGAGCCGGTGGCATTTGCCATCTGCGTCCCGCCATAGATGAGGTCGTCATCGGCCCCGCCGTCAACCAAATCATTGCCGGCGCCACCGATCAGGAGGTCGTTTCCTGCCTCGCCGAAGAGGCTGTCATTGCCTTTGGCGCCATCGACCTCGTCATTTCCACCCCCGGCATGGACGGTGTCCACCCCAGTGGTCGTATGATTGGAATTCAGGAAAACCCAGTTGGTTCCGTCCCAGTAATAGGTTCCAAGCGCGTTGATCCTCTCGCTCAGAAATGTTCCAGTAATATTAGCCATGGCGGATCCCCCATTCTCAAAGTCACTGGTGGCTGGAGCCTGACCAGCGATCGTCAAGGAGGATGAAGCGACGAACTTCCAGATGTTCTAGCTTGATCATAAAGGAACATGAGCGCATGATGACAAATGCCCGCTACAGTTTGGGCGAGCAATTGCTGGACCAAAAATGTGCTCGTGAGCAACCCCCACACGTCTCGCGGGTTGACTTGGCGCGGTCTCCTCCCTTATTAATCTACACTAGGCTCCCGTGCTAGCACGGTGTCAAATGTCAATAGAGTTTGCTAACATACCACCTTTGTACGGCACGCGCCTACAGTAGGCGTAAGGAGGATGTCGGAGGGTACCTGGTGCCGATTCCAGTGAATGTTTGAAAATTATTGGCGCCCCGATAGGAATCGAACCTGTGACCTCTGCCTTCGGCAGGCAGGGTTTCAACTCTCTCCGCACAATAATTTTTCAGCGATATAGCGGTCTCACCCGATAGGTCTAGCGACTCCGACGCCTAGATGGACTTCGCCACATAAACTGCCGAGGGGGTGCGATGATCAAACTGCCCGCAGCGTGTCCGGATACCCCAATGTCTTACATGAGGCGCTAGACAGAAGTTCGAAAAGCTTCCAAGAACCCCAGCCAAACTGGATGCCCTGTGGATAACTTGGTTCCACAAGCTTCTTCGATCGCCGCGGCCGCCACTGTCGAGCGAGGCGATCGGACCATGCCGAGGCCGAGCGCCGAGGCATCTTTGGGGCTAGCGATCGTCACCTCGCGTCCGTCGACCAGCGTGTCGCCCGACGTTGGATGGTAAAAACCCATCATGCATTTGACCAGTGTCGACTTGCCGGGGCCGTTTTCGCCGAGCAAGGCATGGAATGAGCCTGGCCGGCACCTTGCCTACGGCACCGGTCTTGAAATCGGATGTGGGCGTGCGCCGCAAAGCTAACGATGCGAAAGTGCATTCGAGACCGCGCTGGAGCACGACGCCCTGCCGGTGGTCCCTGCCATCGCTTCACGAACAAGCTGTGGCTCCACTCGGATGGATGAAGCGATAGCGCGGCTGCCTGGCATGATATATAAAGATTGTCTAAAATGATCGCTTAGCCAAAGAGACGATTTCGGGGATGCCCAGTTATACGAATGGAAGGGTGCTATCGAAGAGCGTGGTCGAAATGGGCCTGTTCTCCGCGGTGATGAACACCCTGGTGCTAGTTCTGCCTCTCTACATGCTGCAGGTATATGATCGGGTTTTGCCCGCCGCCAATTTGGACACTCTCACCTACCTAACATTGCTTGCGCTTTCGTCGCTCTTGCTCTTCGGCGTGCTCGAAGTCGTGCGGGGTGTATATGCAAGCCGGCTCGCGGCGCGACTGGATGTCTCTTTGGGCACATCGTCTTTTCTCGCTGCAATGAGTGGCCCCCGCGCTGGCCTCGGCGATGTCCAGGCCTTGCGCGACTTGGCCACCCTGCGAGGTTTCATCGCCTCGAGAACCATCTTCTTTCTCTTCGACCTTCCTTTCGGGCCAATCTTTGTGGGCCTGCTCTATTTCATCCATCCGTTGCTCTTCCTTGTGACGGTCGTCGGGGCGGTTCTCATGGTCGCCATCGCCATGCTGAACCAGGTCGCGAGCTCGCGACCTGGCAAGGAGGCGGCGGAGAGTCTCAACGCCTCAATGAATTCGGCGCAGGCCTTCGCCCGAAACTTCGAAACCGTTCGCGCACTTGGCATGGTGTCCAACGCGATAGAGTTCTGGGGGACCCGTTTTTCCGGCTCTCTGCACGCCTCGGATGGGCTCGCTCGCATCAATTCATTTTATGGCGGTGTATCGCGCACCACTCGTTCGACACTGCAGATCGCGATATTGGGGGTCGGCGCTTATCTGGTTCTGCACAACGAGATGACCGCCGGTATGATATTTGCATCCTCGATGATTTCGGCGCGCGCTCTGCAACCTCTTGATCAGATCATTGGGAGTTGGCGGCAGATCATCGAGGCCAATCTTGCATGGAAGAGGCTTTCGGCTCTCCGATCCGGACCCGACAACCAGGAAAGCGTAGCATTGCCGGCTCCTGAAGGAGCGTTAAGCGTGGATCAAATAGTCTATCATCTTCCGGGCGCGGCCGACGGGTCGCTGCCGCTGATAAAGCGCTTGACCTTTGAGGTCGCCGCCGGCGAAACAGTCGCGATTGTGGGGCCGAGCCAGGCTGGAAAATCGACTCTGGCGCGCCTCATCGTCGGTGCGATCGAGCCCCGCTCGGGGGCGATCCGGATCGACGGCGGCGACATTCGAAACTGGGATCCGGAAGAACTCGGCCGCCATATTGGTTACCTGCCGCAAGATGTGGAACTCTTCCCGGGAACCATTGCCCAAAATATCGCGCGTTTCGAACCGGATGCGCCCGGCGAGAAATTGGTCCAAGCAGCCCAGCGGGCCCAAGTGCATGAGCTCATCCTGGGTCAGAGGGATGGCTACTCGACGCTGATCGGCCCAACCGGCGTTCGCCTTTCGGGTGGCGAGCGTCAGCGCATCGGGCTTGCTCGCGCCTTTTACGGCGATCCCAAGGTGCTGGTTCTGGACGAGCCCAATGCAAACCTCGATTCCAACGGCGAGGCCGCGCTCGAGCGGGCGATTATCGGGGCGCGTTCACGAAAAACGACCGTGCTTGTCATAACCCATCGGCCCTCTCTCGCTTCCAAATGCGATCGCATATTGATGCTGCGCAATGGCCAGGTCGAGATCTACGGTTTGACCAAGGGCGTGCTCGATAGACTTGCCGAGCGACGGGGCCAAGCGGGACGGCCCGCAGCCTCTCAGTCGCGCGAAGGAGTGGTGCCTTTCCCGTCATCTGCTCGCGGGGAGATAAAAGTCGCTAATGACGGTTCCTAGCCAAACCATCGGCGCCAGGACGTATCGCTGGCAGCGCAACGTCGATACACGCACAGATCGGATCACGCTGGCGGGCTATGCAAGCGTGTCCGTTTTCTTGCTTGGCTTCGGATTCTGGGGCGCAATGGCGCCGATTGGCGGAGCAACGATCGCGCCAGGAGTGGTTGCAGCAGCTGGACAGAATGTCATGATCCAGCATCTCGAAGGTGGCGTGGTCAGCAGCATCAAGGCCCGAGAGGGTGACAGAGTCATACGAGGCCAGACCCTAATCGTGCTCGATCCAACGGTGGCGCAGTCCCAGCTCAACCGAGTCCTCAAACAGTGGGTCGCACAAAAAGCCGAGATCGCGCGGCTCGAGGCAGAAAGGGACGGCATGGAAAAAATCGTCCTGCCCCGCGATTTAGGCGCCTACTCAGGCGCGTCCGAATTCAGTGGCGTCTTTGCTGAGCAAACCAAGGAGTTCCAGGCTCGGCTAGCCCGCTATGCTGCGGATCAGGAGATTCTGAGGGAACGGGTAGCAGCCCTTCAGGAAGCCGTTGCTGGCTTGAGGGCGCAGAAGGATGCTGCGGAAAATCAGCTCGCGATCGTCAATGCCGAGACGGAACGCAAAAAGCACTTGCTGGAAAAGGGACTGACAAATCGTTCTGAATACACCGATCTTCTGCGCAGCACCGCCGAGTTGGTAGGTCAGGCGGGATCGCTGGAGGCGCAAATCGCCAGCTCGGCGACCCAGATCGTGGAAGCGCGTCAACAGATTGAAAGACTTACAACCAGCCGGGTCGAAGATGCCGTCACGGAACTGAACAAAGCCCGGGTGGAGGTGGCCGACCTTGAGGAACAAATCAACGCCGCTCGATCGGTCCTGGTGCGAACAACCATTCGTGCCCCGGTGGACGGGATCATTGTCCGCTCGCTCTACAATTCCGAAGGCAGCGTCATCCGTGCTGGCGAGGTTGCAATGGAGCTTCTGCCGACGAATGAACTTATCATCGAGGCAAAGATCAAGCCTGAAGACATCGATTCTATCCGAGTCGGCCAAGGCGCGAACATGATGCTGACAGCCCTCAACGCACGGACAACACCAAAAGTGCCGGGAAAGGTGTTCTACATTTCGGCGGACCGGCTGATCACACCCGGCACTGGACAGCCCTATTACACCGTGCGGCTTAAGATGGCTGATAAGCTGCCACCGCAGGTCAAACCCGAACAGATCTACCCAGGCATGCCGGTCGAAACCTTCATTTCAACCGGCGAGCGAACGTTTTTGAGCTATCTGACCAAGCCGCTGGTGGATTCGTTCCAGCGCGCCTTTCGGGAAAGATAGGCCCAATCCTGCCTCCTGCGGCCTTCAACCGACCCGAAGTGGAACTCGTCCGCCGGATTATACGCAACCGGGGTTCGGCCAGTGCCGGCAGCATCGGCGCTCCGCCGCCATTTTGACCGGTGATCGTCGGACCCGGAGACCGGCGGGTGAACTGCCCGCCCTTCGCCATGCCATGGTCCGATCGCATGAGCGATCAAACGACGAACACGTCGTGATAGGTCAGGGCCGCCCCGGGCTCTAGGTGGGCGATTTCCACCTGCGGGGTCGATTTCGAGCCGTCGGGATCATAGTACAGAACGCCCGTGGTCCGGTTGTAGAGCAGGTGATCGTTGGTGTGTTCGGCGTGTTCTCGCAACTCGAAATACCCCGAGTTCACCTGCGTCGGGCTGGACAAGGAACCGGAGCCGAGCGTCGTGAAGACGGCATTGTCGAGATAGAGCGCGTCATGTTCTGCATTGAAGTCGGTGAGTGTGTCGACATTGCCGGGGCCATAGGCCGTGTCAAACACGAAGGTGTCCTCGCCCGTGCCACCGGTCAGCACGTCGTTGCCACCCAGGCCCCGCAGTGTGTCGTTGCCAGCCAGGGCATCAAAGGTATCGGCCGCGCTAGTGCCGACAAAAGTATCGTTCCCGGTCGTTCCGTGGGTCGGGTCGGTCGGTGGGATCGGGTCGGTCGGTGGGATCGGAGGTGACGGTATCGGGTCGGTCCCGTCATGGGCTGCATGCCAGGCCGCCTTGGCGTTGGCCCAGTAATCGCGGGCCGCCTGGCCTTGAAGGACCGTCCAGCCGGCGGGCGGCATTGGATAATCCGACGGAAGCGGCGTGTCAGAGAGGTTGAGATAGTAATTGCCGTGCGACTCGACCGTCTTGTCCCAGGCATGCTGCAGCCGCGCCTGGCCGTTGTGGTGAACGTCGGTGATCGCCACCACGCAGTCGATAAAGTGCAGGCTGGGCGTGATATCGTTAGCGCCTGTGCCATCGGCGAGTTTGAATGGCGAACCGTGGGTGATCACGCCTTTGCGAAGGTACTCGCCCATGCCCAGAAGCATGCCATCCATGGTGACCGTGTTGTGAGACCCATCCACGTCACCGTCGCCAAGGCTCACTCCGGAAAACACGTGGTCGAACAGGGAATCCTGGATGGTGCCGCCGATGACGTCGTCGTCCTCGACCGCGTCGTCTCGTGAGTTGGCGACATAGGAATCTTCGATGAGGAAGGTGCCGGTGCCGCCGACACGGATGCCATCCCAGGGCTGGGTGATCGTAAAGTCGTCGATGGCAAAGCTGTGGGCTGAATTTATACGGACTGCGGCGGAGTTGACGTAAATGTTCTCCCAGTCGCCGGTTTGGGAGACCGTGCCATTGATCGTGCCGCCCAAAGCCAAGAGGTTGTCGCCGGGGTTGACGACCGCGAAGGGATAGAGGTTGGTGGGGCTTCCCTGATTGGCGACGATCCACGAGGCGTGGGTGGCATCGATAAGGGTGTCGGCGGGCAGACCGGATGCTTTATATTGGCGGTAGCCATAGTCGCCGCTCAAGACAATGGTGTTCGTATAGGCCATGCTTGGCCACCTTTCACACCCCCGTCCTTTTTGCCCAAACGCCTGAAGCCCAAATGGCTTGCACCTAACAGAGCCCCGTTAGCGGTATGGTGCAAATCACAAAATGTAAAAAAAATCTCAAAATTTAAAAATATGTCCCTCGCAGAAAATGCTGTGGCGCAGCGATTTCAGCGCGGCTTCTGTTCAGTGGTCTCAACGCGGCTACCCCCCGAAAACCCAACGGCCTCGCAGGAGCAGCGCATGAGCGGAGACGGCGCGCAGAAGTTCCGTCGTTGCAAAACTATCATCGAAATCCGGACGATTGGCGAGACCATCAAATTCGTCCGTGAGTTATGGGGCAACGGATATCCGATGCATATTGCGTTTCAATATCGGCCCGACCTCCTATATGCTGAGCGCAAAAGCAGGGGAGAAAGGGTGTGTCCCGAGAGCGTGACGTGCTTATGTGGCGCGAAGCCGGGAAACTTGCGTTATCTGGCGACTATGAAGGATGGCTTGCCATTGAATGGGAGCTTCGTAGCAGAGGATTCTCACGCGCCAGGCTGCTGTTTGATAACGACCGGGTCCGCGAAAAATTGGATGATATCTGTAAGAGGGCACGGGAGCAACGCGCCGACGCCAACCGGACCTAAAGGCCAGAAGCGCCCCGCCGACGTCATCGCCCACATGAAGGCCGAGCACCGGAGGGCCGCAACTACCTCGCCGGCCGGCAGAGCGACGCCGTCAACGCCCTGAGGGCCAGCCTCGACCGCATGATCGGCCACCTCGCTTGAAGCTTCCTGTGGTTTGATCGGAAAGTCCCAGTTGGTCATCAGGCGCCTTGGATGGCGATTGCCGTGGTCAGCAGGATCAGGCTCAGCATCGCCAGCGCCGCGCGGACAACGTGGGAGAGTTCCCACCGGTTGCGAAGCGCTGTCCACTCGTCCATTGGCGGGAGCGTGGTTCCATCGCTGCCCTCGGTTGCGAAAAAGCGCTTCGCCGGCGCGTTCAATTCCACCTCTTGCAGCCAGTGTTTGTTGATCGGCTGGGTCATGAGCCAGAAGACAAGCTGCATGGCCAGGAGCGCAACCAAGGCGCCGGCGATCAGCCAGAATTGGACAGCGCCGCTCGACGTCAGCATCAGCGCAACGTCGCAACGATCCCGCCGATGCCGCCTCCGATCGTGAAGCCCGGATCGTAGATTTGTTGGACGACAAAATACTCTTGCCTGCCGAGCCGCAATTTGCCCGGCAACTCCAGCGCATGGGCGAGCGCCATGGCTATCGCGCTCGCCACTAGGATGACGGTGAGGATCTCCAGGAAAACGTACATCGGAAGGGCACTCCGGGCTGACTGCTTCCGCGACATCGGCTTCGACGATTTCTAGCGACGCTTGAGATCGAACGTGGGCGCCCCGACCGGGTTCCATCGGGCAGGGACAGTAAAGCGACGGTCGAGAGAGCATCGGCGGCCCAATCTGGCCGCAGGGCAATGGCAAACGGCTAGCATCAGGATAAGAGCGGCGAAGAAGAACAGGTGATCCAACCGGCCTAAACCTTTTCCGCCGACAGGCGTTGTTCGTTCCAGACGGACCGAGCGACCGCCAGCGGAGAGGATCACCCGATGTATTTCATGGCATTGGCCACCGACTATGACGGCACGCTGGCGCATAACGGCCTGGTTGCCGCAAGCACGCTCTCGGCGCTGGAGACGCTGAAGAGGTCCGGCCGTAAGCTCATCCTGGTCACCGGCCGCGAATTGCCCGATCTCAAGGAGGTCTTTCCGGAGATCGGTCTGTTCGACAAGGTGGTCGCGGAAAACGGCGCGCTGATCTACACGCCGGCGAGCGAGGAAGAGCGCACTATCTCACCGTCCCCTTCCGCCGATCTCGTCGACAGACTGAAGAAGCGCGGCGTGAAGCCGCTGTCGGTCGGCCGCTCGATCGTCGCCACCTGGGAGCCGCACCAGGCCACAGCACTCGACGTCATCAAGAAGCTGGGGCTGGAGCTGGAAATCATCTTCAACAAGGGCGCCGTGATGATCCTGCCTTCGGGCATCAACAAGGCGACGGGACTGGCGGCGGCGCTTGCCGATCTCAGGCTGTCGCCGAACAATGTGGTGGCCGTCGGCGATGCCGAAAACGACCACGCCTTCCTGAGGGCCGCGGGCTTGAGCGTAGCCGTCGCCAATGCCTTGCCGTCGGTGAAGGAGACAGCCGACCTCGTCACGAAAGGCGCGCGCGGCAAGGGCGTCGAGGACCTGATCCGCAAGCTGATCAAGCTCGACCACCTGATCCTGCGCAAGCGCTCGCGCGGTGTCCTGTTGGGAACCGCCCACGGCAAGAAGGTCTATCTGTCGCCGGTCGAGACGGTTCTGATCGCCGGAAGCTCCGGCATCGGCAAATCCACATTGGCCACGGCGCTGACCGAGCGGCTTGTAGAAAAAGGTCTGCAATTCTGCATCTTCGATCCGGAAGGCGACTATGACGCACTGCAGGGCGCGGTGCCCCTCGGCGATGCGTCGAGCGCGCCGAGCAAGGACCAGTTGCTGGAGCTGGTCGACAAACCGGACACCAATATCGTTGTCAACGGACTGGCACTGAAGGTCGACGAGCGGCCCGATTTCTTCGCCGAATTGCTGCCCGGCCTCGGCAAAGTCCGTTACCGCACGGCAAGGCCGAATTGGCTGATCATCGACGAGGCGCATCATCTGTTACCCAAAAAGCGTGAGGACACGCGCGCAGTGCTTTCGCTGGAGCTGCCGGGCACGGTGCTGATCACCGTGCATCCGGAAGCGATCTCGACGGGTGTCTTGCGCCTGGTGACAGCAGTGATCGCGCTCGGCCCAAAGGCGAAGGGCGTCATCAAGACCTTCTGCAAGGAGGCCGGACTGGAGGCGCCCAAGAACATCCCCACGCCAAAGGGCGAGCGTGTGCTGCTTTGGCGGCCGCATGACGACAAGAAGCCGTTCACGGTCAAAGCGATCGAGCCAAACCAATCGCTGAAACGTCACAGCCGCAAATATGCCGAAGGCGAGCTCGACGAGGCGGGAAGCTTCTATTTCACCGGGCCGAAGAAGGCGATGAATCTTCGAGCCCACAATCTGATCATCTTCGCCCGGATGGCCGAAGGCATCGACGACAAGACCTGGGAATATCACCTGCGCGCCGGCGACTACTCCAAATGGTTCCGTCACCAGATCCGAGACAAGGACCTTGCGCGCGAGACGGCCGAGGCCGAGAAGAACAAGCGTCTATTGCCGGAGGAGAGCCGCAAGCTCGTGCTGGAGGCCGTTCGCCGCCGCTACACGGCACCAGCCACGGCTCCAGAGAAGTAGCTTAATCCAACGGAACGCTGAGCTGCTTCAGCTCGCCTCGCGCATCGCCTCGGCCGCCTGCAGGTCGACGGAGACCAGCTGGCTGACGCCCTGCTCGGCCATGGTGACGCCGAACAGCCGGTCCATGCGCGCCATGGTGATCGGGTTGTGGGTGATGATGACGAAGCGCGTCTCGGTGGTCTTCGACATCTCGTCCATCAGGTTGCAGAAGCGCTCGACATTGTGGTCGTCGAGCGGCGCATCGACCTCGTCGAGCACGCAGATCGGCGCCGGATTGGTGAGGAAGACGGCAAAGATCAGCGACATCGCCGTCAGCGCCTGCTCGCCGCCGGAAAGCAGCGTCATGGTCTGCGGCTTCTTGCCAGGTGGGCGGGCGAGGATTTCGAGCCCCGCCTCCAGCGGATCCTCCGACTCGATCAGTTGCAATTCGGCCGTGCCGCCACCGAAGAGATGCGAGAACAGCCGCTGGAAGTGGCCGTTGACCACCTCGAAGGCCGACAGCAGCCGCTCGCGCCCCTCGCGGTTGAGGCTCTGGATCGCCTGCCGCAGCTTGCGGATCGCCTCGATGATGTCCTCGCGCTCGGAAACGATGGTTTCCAGCCTGTCGGACAGCTCCTTCTGCTCTTCCTCTGCGCGCAAATTGACGGCGCCGAGGCGCTCGCGCTCGATCTTCAGCCGGTCGAGCTGGCGCTCGACCTCGGCCATGTCGGGCATCGGATCGTCGGCTTCGAGGCCGGTGTGCTTGATGACGAGATGCGGCGGCGTGTTCAGCGCTTCCTGGATGCGCGCCTCGACCTCGGCGCGCCGCTCGTCGGCCGCGGTCAGCCGCTCCTCGGCGCGGACACGGGTCTCGCGCGCCTCGGCGAGCGACTGGATGGCGGCGGTCGCCGCCTTGTCGAGCTCGGCCTGCTTGGTTTCCGCCTCCTGCAGGCGGTCGCCGGCCGCCTGGCGCAGCGCCTCGGCCTCGGAAAGCTGCGTCAAGAGCGCGCGGCGCTTGGCGTCGATCTCGTCGGGCGCGTCGGCCAGTCGCTCGCGCTCCGCTTCGGCTTCCGCCTTGCGCTCGCCGAGAGCGGCGATCTGCGTCGAGGCGTTCTCGGCGCGCTCCAGCCAGTTCTTGCGCTCGGTACCGATCGCATCGAGCCGGCGTATGCGCGCCTCGGCCTCGCGCCGCAGGCCCTCATGCGCGGCGCGCGCATCGGCGAGCGCGGCGCGGTCGCGCGCGACATTGGCGGAGGCCTGTTCGAGCTGCAATTGAAGATCGCCGAGATCGGCCGCGTCCTTGAGCATCTCCTCGGCTTCGAGGAAAGC